>JBLNBI010000126.1:0-27719 GCA_050259815.1 Actinomycetota bacterium
CGAAAGCGGCACCGCCCCCGGCTGCCTGGTGCCGGCCCGCCTGCTGGGGGCCGTGGAGGCCGAGGAGCGAAAAAAGAAGAATGGCGGCAACGGCAAGACCGTGCGCAACGACCGCCTCCTGGCCGTCCCGGCCGGCTCCCGCCGCTACGCCCAGCTAAAGTCCCTGGAACAGTTGCCCGAAGCACTCAGGGAACAGATCGAGCATTTCCTGGTTTCCTACGGCGCCCTGGAAGGCAAGGGGACGAAGATCATCGGCCTGCGGGGGCCCGACGAAGCCCGCATGCTGGTGAAGGAGGCTGCCGGCCGCAAGTAGCGGCCGATCTTCCCGCCCGGCTCAACGCCGCCTGCGGTGGCTCCAGGGCAGCACCAGCCACAGGCCGAAGAAGAGGATCAGAAGCAGGGCCGCCAGCCCCGCCGCGATGGGCTCCTGCCGGGTGATGATCCTGGCGATGAGATAGAAATCCATGGTGATGCCCAGTGCCAGGGGGAACATGCTCCACAGCAGCAGCCGGGAAGACAAGGCCAGAAAATGGGCGGTCACGGTCTTGGGGAGCGCCTGCCGGTGGTAGGCTGCCGGCGCCATCACCAGGGCCATGGCCACCGCCACCAGGCCGATGGCCCCCAGGTGGAAATACTGCTCCCCATCCTGGAGCTTGCTGGAGAAGCCGTCGTTGAAGACGGCGATGAGCTGGAAGCCGAACAGGGCCTGGATGCCGGGCAGCACCATGCGGCATTCCTCCAGCAGATGCTGGGCCGCCTGGGACAGGGGCAATTCTTCCTGGCCCGAATCCTGGTCCTTTTCCGCCATGGCTTTCTCCGCGCAGAGTGGCGGAAGATACGCTGCAAAAAACATGCGCCGCCGTACCCGCCATTCCCGAAAATCGGAACGCCGGCCGCCCTGATTCCCAACCATGGCAACATCCCCGATAAACCCATGACACGCGGGATACAACCCACTGAATACATTGGCAAAATTAGCCGGCCTCAGGAACAGTCGAGCGGCATTTTTCTTGCTAGGGCGATATCCGGTTCGTATCCAGTTCGAGTCCGCGCGACAGAAAGGAAATCCAGTGGCCATCCCCCAGAACATCTCCGCCCCATCCTGCCCGACAGCCGAAACTCCGGTCAGGACCATCCGGGTCTGGGATCTGCCGGTCCGGCTCTTCCACTGGTCCCTGGTGGCCCTGCTCGCGACCGCCGTGGTGACGGGCAAGACCGGGGGCAACGCCATGGAAATCCACCTGTGGGCCGGCTACGGCACGGTGGTGCTGGTAGTCTTCCGCTTCCTGTGGGGATGGGTCGGTACGCCCTACGCCCGCTTCACCCATTTCGTCCGGGGCATCCCGTCCGCCCTTGCCTATGGTCGGGAACTGTTCCGGGGAAAACCGGTGGCCAGGCCGGGCCACAATCCCCTGGGAGGCTGGATGGTGATTATCCTGCTGGCAGTATTGGCCCTTCAGGCCGGTACGGGGTTATTCGCCAATGACGATATCGTGACCGAAGGGCCGCTGTTCGAAATGGTGGGGAAGGACATGAGCGACACTCTCACCGCCCTGCACAAGCTCAATTTCAAGATCCTGCTGGCCCTGGCCGGCATCCACGTCCTGGCTGTGATTCTTTACCGGGTGGTCAAGGGCATCGACCTGGTCCGGCCCATGATCACCGGCCGCATGGCGGTCGCCGATCCCGACCTACCCGACCAGCCCATGCCGGGCTACGCCAATTTCCTGGCCCTGGCCCTGCTGGCCGCCGCCGCAGCCGGCTTCTACGCCCTGGTGCTATGAGATTCGACGGGAACCGGGGATCAGGGCGTCAGCTTGCTGGACTTGAAATCGTCGTGGCAGGCCTTGCACACCTTGTTGGTTTCGCCGAACTGGGCCTTCACCGCCGCGGCGTCACCGGTTCGGGCCACGTCCCGCAGCTTGCCGGCCTCCGCCTGGAAGCGCTCGCCCAGGGACTTGAAGCGGTTCCAGTCCTTCCAGATTTCCGGCAGGGCCTTGGTGTCCCCGTGGTCGGAACCCGGTTCGAAGCCATCCAGGCAAACCCGGCTCAGGAACTCGATGGAGGCCGCATTGCGCGCCACCTCGTCCCGGTTGAAAGCCTGGGGCTTCCTCACCATGGGGGCAATGCGGTCCACATGCCACTTGAGCATGGTCATCGCCGCCCGGCGGTACTTGATGGATTCCTCGAACTTGGATGGCTCCGCCGCCCAGGCGCTGCCCGCCACCGCCGTTACGCCTGCCGCCACCGCCAGACCGGCCCACACGTTTCGAATCGCCATCTTTCCACCCTCCTGCTGAATCCTTGTCCTGGCCATCCCCTGCGGATGCCCATGCCGACGGGGAATTCTAGACAATCGACCGACAAAAGGGGATAGCAACATGTCTTATCGCATCGTTCTTCTCATCGCCGCCCTGGCCCTTTCCACCAGCGCCGCCGCCAAGCCCCGCAAGCCCCCGCCGGCGCCCCCCAGCGCCAAGCTGTGCGAAAGCTGCCACGGCATCAACGGGGTGGCCACCGCCCCCGGCGTGCCCCACCTGGACGGGCAGATTCCCGAGAACACCGTGGATGCCCTGGAAAAATTCAAGCTGGGCAAGCGGCCCTCCACCGCGCCCCAGCACGTCGATCCCGCCCTGACCGCCGAGGAAATCGACGCCTTGGCCAAGTATTACGGCGCCCAGAAGGGCCAACGTCCCGAACAGCCCGCCGACCCGGCCAAGGTGGCCGCCGCCGAATCCGCCTACAACAACCGCTGCGCCAAGTGCCACCTGGAAGGCGGCCGGGAGTCGGACCACGACGCCCCCCTCATCGCCGGCCAGCCCCTGGATTACCTGAAGGCCCAAACCGCGGCCTTCGTCACCGGCAAGCGCCGCTTCCCCTTCCTCATGGACGAGGCCTACCAGGGCCTTAGCGCCGAGGACCTGGAGCGGCTTTCCCACTACTTCGCCGCCCAGAAGCCCTAGGGGGAACGGCGCGACGGCCACTGCTGTCCATGGAGCGAGCCCTTGCCAAGGGTGCGCTCCATGGAGGGCATGATGCCGACGATATCCCGACTGGTCCCCTGGCTTCTTGCCGTCCTGCTCTCCGGCTACCTGGGATCGGCAGCGGCGGCGGAAAACGACCACCGCCCCGAGGCCGTCAAGCCCCACCATCACGCCAAGGGCCACCGCCAGGTGAAGCGGCAGGTGGGCAAGGCCTCCTATTACAGCCGCAAGTTCGCCGGCAAGAAAATGGCCGACGGCACCCGGATGAATCCGGATTCCAACGTGGCCGCCAGCAAGACCCTGCCCCTGGGCACCAAGGCGGAGGTCACCAACCTGGAGACGGGCAAGAGCACCGTGGTGGAAATCCGCGACCGGGGGCCCTTTGTGGATGGGCGGGTAATCGACCTTTCCCCCAAGGCCGCCGAGAAGATCGACATGAAAAAGGAAGGCGTCGCCCCTGTGGAAGTGACTCCCATCGAGATACCCGCCCCCCGGGGTTCCCCGGCCGAGGAACGCTGACCCGGCCTCGACAGCCGCGCCGCCCCTGGGTTAGCGTAGCGCCTTTCCCCCTACCCGCTTCTCGATGCCATGGCTATTTCCCCCGAATCCCGGTCCCAGGCCCAATCCCTCCTCGACTTCATCGACGCCAGCCCCAGCCCCTGGCATGCCGTGGGCACCGCTTCGGAACAGCTCCTCGCCAAGGGCTTCGTCCGCCTGGACGAGGGGGAGCGCTGGCGCCTGGAGGCCGGCGGCAAGTATTTCACGGTGCGGGGCGGCTCCTCGGTAGTGGCCTTCATCGTCGGCAGGGAGCCCATGGAGCGCACCGGCTTCCGCCTGGTGGGCGCCCATACCGATTCCCCGGGCCTGCGCCTGAAGCCCCGCGCCCCCCAGGGCAGCGACGGCCTGGTGCGGCTGGGGGTGGAAGTCTATGGCGGCCCCCTCATCGCCACCTTCACCGACCGGGACCTGAGCCTGGCCGGCCGGGTGAATGTGCGCACCGCCCAAGGCTTCGAGACCCGGACGCTAAAGTTCGACCAGCCCCTGGTGCGCCTGCCCAACCTGGCCATCCACATGAACCGGGAAGCCAACGAGCAGGGCCTGAAGCTCAACAAGCAGACCGAGCTGCCCCTCCTCTTCGCCCTGGCCCGGGAAGGCCTGGACGCCGACGGCCAGTTCCGCCGCCACCTGGGGGATGCCCTGCGGGTGGAGGCGAAGGACGTGCTGAACTGGGAAATGTGCGCCTACGACACCCAGAAGGGCAGCTTCTGGGGGCCGGACCAGGAATTCATCGCCGACAGCCAGCTGGATAATCTTTCCTCCTGCCACGCCGCCCTGACCGCCCTGCTATCCACCGACTACCCGGCTGCCACCTGCGTCTGCGCCCTCTTCGACCACGAGGAGGTGGGCAGCGAGAGCGCCACCGGCGCCGGCGGCAGCTTCGTCATGGACGTGCTGGCCCGCATCGCCGCCTCTGCCGGCCTGGACGAGGAAGGCCGGCGCTGCGCCGCGGCCCGCAGCTTCTTCATCAGCGCCGACATGGCCCACGCCTGGCACCCCAATTTCCCCGGCGCCTACGAGCCGGGCCACCGGGTCATGGTCAATGGCGGCCCGGTCATCAAGACCAACTGCAACCACCGCTACGCCACCAGCGCCGAGACCGAAGCCCGCTTCATGGCCCTGTGCGAGGCGGCGGGTGTGCCCTGCCAGCAGTACGCCCACCGCACCGACATCGGTTGCGGCAGCACCATCGGCCCCATCGTCGCCGCCAGGCTGGGCATGGCCACGGTGGATGTGGGCTCCCCCATGTGGGCCATGCACAGCATCCGGGAAAGCGCCGGAGTCCTGGACCACGGTTACATGATCGCGGCGCTGCGGGCCGCCTACGGGAGCTAGGCCGTTACCACTTGCCCTCCAGGGTAAGCAGCACGGTGGGCACGGTCTTCTCGAGGTCGTGCTCCTGGCGGAGGAGGTTGCCGGCGCCGTCCGTCTCCCGCAGGTCGTAGCCCCGGGTCGCCCGGGTAACGTTCTTCACCGACAGGCGCAGGCTCAACTGGCGGTCGATCTTCTGCAGGGCGTAGATATCGATCTGACGCCGGGCGCCCTGGGTCTGCCGGAGCGTCGCGCTGCTTTCCCGGTCGAGGGCCGAGGTGTAGCCGTAATCGCCCCCCAGGGTCAGGCGCCAGGCCGGGAAGTCGTAATCGAAGCCCAGGTTCCAACTGCGGCGCGGCCCCTCCCCTGCCCCCAGCCCGGGAACCGGATTCACCAGCCGGGTATGGGTGACGGCGTAGTTGCCCCGTAGCGTCAGGTCGGATAACGCGGCCACCCCGAAGGCATCGCCCTTCAGCTTGAAGTCGGCCACCCCGCCGTTGAGGACGGCATCCCCCACGTTGTAGGGACGCTCCACCCAGCGCCCGCCTTCGAGCTGGGTCAGACGCTGGACCTGGTCGTCGATCCAGCGCCGGAAAAGGGAAAAGCCGACGGTGCCCAGGCGCTTGGGCAGGAAGTGCTCGACCCCTGCTTCCAGGCTGAGGTTGCGCTCCGCCTTCAGCTGGGCGTTGCCGCCCCGGTCCGGGTTGCTGGAGGTGTTGGAGCCGGTGGCGGTACGCACCACCGGGCTCAGGTCCCGGGTACGCGGGGGCTTGCCGGACTGGGCGATGCTGCTGCGCAGGTTCCAGGCGGCGTCCGGCTGCCACAGGTAATGGAGAGAAGGATCGACGGATTGGTAGTCATGGGTGATGACGGTTCCGGCGCCGTCCACGATCCGGGCCCGCTGTTGCTGCCAGCGCAGCCCGGGAGTCACCAAGTGCTGATCGGCCAGTTGCCATTCGTCCTGCACCCACAGTACATCCCGGTTCTCCTCCAGGCTGGCCCGGCCGTCGGGCCCCAGGATCTGGGTGACACCGTTGCTGCGGGCGTCCTTCTTCTCGTCGCTGCCCGCCGCCCGGACCTCGGCGCCGCCGGTCACCACATGGGCATCGCCGAAAAGCTTCTTGCCCTTCAAGATGAGGGCGGTCTCCCGCTCCCGGCGCTCGGTGGCTTCGTCGCTGGTGCCGGTGGAGGCGCCGGCCGCGTCGAAGCGCCGCACGGCCTTGCGCTGGCTTTCGGTCTCGCCCTGGAGCATGAGCCGGGCCGACAGCTCGGTGCCGCCGGGCTGGGTGGAACTCCATTCCGCCGCCAGGCGCCCGCTGGTGCGCCGGGCCTCGTCCCGCTCCTGATCCCGACCGGCGGCGGCCAGGCCGGTGCCGGCCACCGGGTCGGCATAGGCAGAACGCCGGATGAGGCCGTCCCGGTCCGTTTCCGTGTGGTTCAGGAAGGGCGTCAGGGTGAATTGCTGGTTGTCCCCGAGCTTCCAGTTGAAGCGGGGCGCCAGGGAAACATTGGCATCCCGCCCCTGCTCCTCGGCATGCTCCAGGCTCCAGGCGTTGCGGGCGCCGCCGGCGAAGCGCTCGATACCCGTATCCCGCCGGCTGGTGGTGGGCCGGCTGTCCACGGAACCGGCCAGGAGATAGCCGAAATCCCCCTGGTTCTCGCCCCACTGGCCGTCGCCCCGGAAGGCGGCGCGGCCGTCGCTCTCGCCGATGCCGACCCGGGCGCCGCGGGTGGCCTTGGGCGGCACGTCCCGCAGGACCAGGTTGATGGTGCCGCCGGGGCCGGCCCCGGGGAATTCGGCGCTGCCGTTGCGGATGACTTCGATGCGCTCGATCAGGTCCGCCGGCAGGCGCAGGGCGGTGGCGGGATTACGCTGGCCGCCGGGCAGCGGCTGGCCGTCCACCAGGATCTGGGGCATGAAGCGGTCCGGCGCCCGGCCCCGCCCCCGCTTGCCGTCCAGGTCGCCGGAAATGCCGGTGCCCGGCAACTTGCGGAGCAGTTCGCCGATGCTGTTAGCGTCCATCCGGTCGAGCTCCTCCCGGCCGAAGACGATCTTGGCGGTGGGAGCGTTGCGGCGCTGTTCCTGAACGTCGGAGGCGGCGACGACGCTGACTTCCTTGAGGGTGGTTTCCTGGGCGTAGGCGGCCGCCCAGGCCATGAAAAGGGCGCCCACCAGGGGCTTTCTGGAAAGAGGCAACCCGAGGGTGCCGAAAACGGGATGATTCGTATGCATGATGTCTGGGCCGGAAATAGAAGGACGCCCGGAACAGTCCGGGCGTCCTCTTCGTGGCGCGGGTTGCCGTTTAGAACGAGGTGCTCAGAGTCAGCCGGGCATTGCGGGGCGAGCCCGGCAGAATCTGGTTGTCGTTGCCGGCGGTGGCGTAGTAGTTGCGGTCGAAGAGGTTCTCGACATTGAGGGCCAGCCGGGTCTTCTTGTCGATCTGGTAATACACCGCGCCGTCAGCCCGGACGAAGGACGGCAGGGTGACCGCATTGTTGGTGCTGGCGTAGACGCTGGACTGGTATACCACCCCGAGGCCGACACCCCAGCCATCCCTCAGATCGACCTTGTTCCACACCGATACGGCGTTCTTGGGCACCAGGGCCACGGCCCGGCCGGCCGGCACGGCGGCGGCGGAGGAACTGCCGCCGATGGCCTTCACCACTTCGGCATCGAGGTGGGCGTAGCCGGCGAAGACCTGCCAGTTGTTGGTCACCTGGCCCTGGACGCCGAATTCCACGCCGTCGGTCCGCTGCAGGCCGGCCAGCACCAGCTTGGTGTTGTCGTTGGGGTCCCGGGTCTTGACGTTGGAGCGGTCGAGACGGAACAGGGCGGCGGTGGCGGACAGCCGGGGGCTCAGGTCCCACTTGCCGCCGACTTCCCAGTTCTCCGCCTTTTCCGGCGCCAGGTCGGCATTGCTGGTGGACAGGGAGAGGGTTTCGCCACTGGGGATGAAGGTGTAGCTGTAGCTGGCGTAGTAGGAGGATGCGGCATTGGGCTGCCAGACCAGGCCGGCCCGGGGGGAGAATTCCTTGTCGGTGTGGGACAGGTCCTGGTTGACGGCCCGCTTGTCATCCACCGCCACGCTGTAGCGGTCGTGGCGCAGGCCGACGATGGCCTTCCACTCGGGGGTCAGGGTGACCTGGTCCTGGACGTAGAGGGCGACCACATTGGCGGTGGTGCGGTTGTTGGCGTCGCTGGCCTGGGCTCCCCAACTGGCGACGGTGGCGTGGGGGGAGATGGCGGCGACCCGGGCGGTGACGCCGCCCGAGGCGACGATGGTGGTGCCGTTGGCGGCCAGGGCAGTCTGGCCGGGAGCGGTGTTGAAGAAGCCGGTGATGCGGGTGTTGTCGCTCACCTGGCGGCCCAGCTCGAGGCCGGCCAGGAGGACGTGCTCCATGCCGCCGATCTGCTGCCGGGATTCCATTTCGGTCTGGTTGAAGAAGTTGTCCCGCTGGTTGGCCTGGGCATAGGCGGCGATGGTAAGGGTGCCGGCGTTGAGGCCGCTGGGGGCGATAACCGAATTGGACTCGACGTTCTGGCGGTAGGTGTCGTAATGGGTGGCGCGGAAGGTGTTGCGGACGGTGGTGGCAGCAGTCAGGCCATGCTCCAGCCGGGCGGAAAAGCTATCCACCGTGATCCGGCTGGGGCTCTGATCCGGGTTGCCGAAGAAGGTCTCCCGGGAGGTGTTATAGGGCCGGCCGCTCAGGGACGAAATGCCCCGGTCGACGGTGCGGTGGTCGTAGAGGTGCTCGTAGCTCAGGATCAGGGAGGTGCCGGCGCCGGGAGAGAACTCGAACACCGGATTGATGGCATTGCGGTTGAGCTGGTAGCCCTGCCGGAAGCCGCCGGAGTCCTCGACCATGGCGTTGATGCGGTAGCCGGCGGTCGGGGAAATGCGATCGCTCAGGTCCACCGTGGCCCGCTTGGCGTCGCAGCTGCCGATGGTCACGTCGGCCTTGTTCTGGGGGACTTCCAGGGGCCGCTTGCTGACCCGGTTGATGACGCCGCCGGCGCCGCCCCGGCCGAAGGCCATGCCGCTCGGCCCCTTGAGAATCTCGACCCGTTCGGAATTGTAGGGATCGCGGAAGTAGAGGGCGTCGTCCCGCACGCCGTCGATGAAGAAATCGGCATTGGTGCTCATGCCCCGCAGCACCGGCTGGTCACGGCCGCCCTCCCCCAGGTTCACCGAGGTGCCCGGCACATAGCGCAGCACCTGGGCGATGCTGGTCATGCCCTGGTCCTTGATGACCTCTTCGGGCACCACCTGGATGGACTGGGGCACGTCCCGCAGGGCCGTATCGGTCTTGGTAACGGTGGCGGAACGGGTGGCGCGGTAGCCCTTGACCGGGCCATCGGCCCGCTCGGCCTGGCCCTGGACATTCACCTGGGAAAGGGTCTGCTCCTCGGCCTGGGCGATATTGGCGCTCAGGGCGGCCAATACGGCAACGGCAGACAGTTTGAGTTTGGGGTTGCAAGACATCTAAGTGCTCCTAGCTGGTTGCGGCTGGCTGGGATACTTGCCTGGCTTGCCGGTTGAAACGAATTGGAAGACGTGTTCGGGCGGGCTTACCTGTTCCCGCTCGGGTCGGTGACGAAGCCGATGCGGACCAGTCCCTGCCGCGCCGCCTCGGACATCACCTGGGCGACCTTCTCGTAGGGGGTCGTGCGCTCGGCGCGGATATGGAGCTCCGGCTGGGGCTGCTGGGCGGCGGCAGCCTTGAGGTGCTCGGCGAACTTCGCTGCATCCACCGCCTCGCCGTTCCAGAACACCTGGCTGTTGGCGTCGATGGCCAGCTGGACGTTGTCCGGCTTGGTGATATTGGCCGACGACGAGGCCTTGGGCAGGTCCACTTTCACCGCGTGGGTCAGGAGCGGCGCCGTGACCATGAAGATGATGAGCAGCACCAGCATCACGTCGATGAGCGGCACCATGTTGATCTCGGCCAGGGGCTCGTTGTCGTCGCCGCCTTCTAGGCTTGCAAAGGCCATGGTCGTCTCCCTCAGCGCAGGTTGAGGCCCGGGTGGGCGGCGGCCTGGTCGTTGGTGGCGAGGCCCCGGGCCAGGGCGATCATCCGCTCGCTGGTGGCGCGGGCGTCGGTAAGCATGGCGGAGGTCTTGATGCCGGTGGCCAGGAAGGCGAACACGTCGTAGGCGAAGGAATTGAGCCGGGACAGGGTGTTCCGGTTGGCCCGGGCGAAGGTGTTATAGGCGATGGCCGCCGGGATGGCGACGGCGAGGCCGATGCCGGTCATGATCAGGGCTTCGCCCACCGGGCCGGCCACCTTGTCCAGGGTCCCCTGGCCGGACATGCCGATGGCGATGAGGGCGTGGTAAATGCCCCAGACGGTGCCGAACAGGCCGACGAAGGGTGCGGCGGAGGCAACGGTCGCCAGGAAGGTCTGGCCGAATTCCAGGTGCCTGCGGTCCTCGTCGATGGCCCGTTTCAGGGAGCGGGTGAGCAGGTCGTCGGGGGCGCCGGAATCGATCAGGCTGGCCTTGCCCGATTCGCCGCAGGCGCGGCGGTGCTGCTCGATGGCGGTGAAGCCGTGATGAACCAGGTGGGAGAAGGGCTCGGTGGTGCCGCTTTCCCGGATGCGGGCGGCCACGGCCTCCAGGTTGGGGGCGTCCCAGAAGGCGGCCAGGAAGGCCTCGCTCTTCTTGCGCATGCGGAAGACCTGCACGCCCTTGGTGACGATCAGGTACCAGGTCCCCACGGAGGCGACGAGCATCAGGCCCAGGACAAAGCGGGCGACGCCGTCGGCGCCGGTCAGAAAGTGGGCAAAGCCCAGAGAGTTTTCCATATCAGCCTTTCAGATTGAAATTGATGGGAACCTGCACCCAGGCGCCGACAGCTTCGTCGCCCCGCCGGGCGGGGATGAATTTCCAGCGCCAGACGGCATCCTGGGCCGCCTGGTCGAGACGGGGAGAACCGCTGCCGGCCTTGATTTCGATCTGGCTCGGGCGCCCGTCCGGCTGGACGAAGACCCGCAGCATGACCTTGCCCTCTTCGCCCAGGCGCCGGGAGAGGGCCGGATAGACAGGCGCGGGGTTGGACAGGTAATCGGCATCGAAACGGGGCTGGGAGACAGTCGCGGAGGGCGCCGGGGTGGCGGGCGCCGGAGCGGGCTGAGGGGCCTCCTTCGCGACCGGGACTTCAGCGGCAGCGACGGGGGCCTGGGTCGGGGCCGCCAGGGTCTGGGGCTGGACCTGGGGCATCGCCTTGGGCTGCGGCGTAGGCCGGGGCTCGGCAGGCTTCGGCCTGGGCGGTGTAACTTCCGGGGCCGGCGGCGGAGCGGGCGGCAGAACTTCCACCATCAAGGTCGCCAGGGGCGCCGGCATGGGCACCACGTCCAGGGACGCGAGGAGTGCCAGGAGACCCACATGAGCGGCGACGATGGCGGCGACTCCCTTCCCGGACAAGCGGTGGGCTGCGTGGTAGCCATTGGCACCATAGACCGGATTGGAGGCAGCGACGGTTGTCATGGGAAGCGGTTTCAAATGAGAACGGTTCGCATTCTATAACAAGAACAATTCTCATTGTTACAACTTGTTTCGAATTTTTTGCGAGTGTTTCCCCGGAGAACGATCCGGCGAAACAGCTTCAAATGCGATCCATTCTCATCTACAATCCGCCCATCAGCCAGCCACCAGTCGGTCTTTGAACCGACGCGGGTAGCCAGCCAGCAACCCGAAATCGAACCAAGCATGGCTGATTCCATCCCCCACAACCGGGATATCCCCGCCCGTTCCCCGGCCCTCAATCCCGCCCGCCGCGCCGCCTGGCTGAAAACCCTGCATCAGTGGCACTGGATCAGTTCCGCCATCTGTCTCCTGGGCATGCTGCTGTTCAGCTTCACCGGCATCACCCTCAACCATGCGGCCCAGATCGAGGCCAAGCCCCAGGTGACCTCCCTGGCAGCCGTCCTGCCCGCACGCTACCTGACGGAACTGGTCCAGTTCGCGGACGCCCACGACGGCAGCGAGGCGCCCCTTCCCGACAGCCTCCGCCACTGGCTCCGGGCGAACTGGAGTGTGGATCCGGGCAGCCGTCCCGCCGAATGGTCCGCGGATGAGGTCTATCTTCCCCTTCCCCGCCCGGGAGGTGACGCCTGGCTGCGCATCGGCCTGGCCGACGGGAAGGTGGAATACGAGGTGACCACCCGGGGCTGGATCTCCTATGCCAACGACCTCCACAAGGGCCGCCACACGGGCGCCGCCTGGAACTGGTTCATCGATCTGTTCGCCGCCGCCTGCCTGGTGTTCTCCCTTAGCGGACTGCTCATCCTCAAGTTCCACGCTGCCAGCCGCCCCTCCACCTGGCCGGTGGTCGGGCTGGGAGTCGTGGTGCCGGTCCTGATCGCCCTCCTGTTCATTCACTGAAGGTATCCCCAATGAAATTCCGCGCTTCCCTCGCCCTGGGTGCCGCCGTCCTTTGCGGCCAGGCCCTGGCCGCCGATCTCACCGTCAAGGTGGACATCCCCCAACTCAATGTCGCCGAGTACCACCGCCCCTATGTTGCCCTCTGGCTGGAAAACGCCGACCAGGGCTTCGCCGCCAACCTTGCCGTGTGGTACGACGTGAAGAAGAAGGACAACGGCGGCGCCAAGTGGCTGAAGGACCTGCGCCAGTGGTGGCGCAAGAGCGGCCGCGACCTGCAGGTGCCGGTGGACGGCATGACCAGTGCCACCCGCCTGCCCGGCGAACACACCCTGACCTTCTCCGGCGCCAAGACTCCCCTCGACCGATTGGCTGCCGGCGACTACCAGCTTGTGGTGGAAGCCACCCGGGAAGGCGGCGGCCGGGACCTGGTGCGCATTCCCTTCCAGTGGCCTCCCAAGTCCGCCCAGACCCTGCCCGCCAAGGGCAAGGAGGAGCTGGGCGCTGTCACGCTCCAGCTCAAGCCCTGATCCCGGAGTAACCCCATGCACAAGAAGACCATCGCCCTCCTCGTCCTGGCCGGCCTGCTGCCCTTTGCCGCCCATGCCCACCGCACCTGGCTGCTGCCTTCATCCACGGTGGTGGATGGCAAGGAACCCTGGGTAACCATCGACGCGGCCGTCTCCGAGAATCTCTTCGACTTCGACGCCAATGCATTGAAGCTCGACGACCTGGCAGTCCTCGGCCCCGACGGCGCCCGGGTAACGCCGGAGAATCCCCACACCGGGCGGCTGCGCAGCAGTTTCGACCTCCGACTCGCGAAGCCCGGCACCTACAAGGCCAGCATCGTGACGGAAAGCATTCAGGCCACCTACAAGCTCAATGGGGAAACGAAGCGCTGGCGGGGCAGCTTGGCAGCCTTCCCCAGGGATCTGCCGGCCGGCGCCGAAGAGGTGCGGGCCACCCGCCTCTACAACCGCCTGGACACCTTCGTCACCGCCGGCAAGCCCAACGACGGGGCGTTGAAGCCGAGCGGCGTCGGCCTGGAGATGCTTCCCATCACCCATCCCAACGAGCTTACGGCCGGCGAGAAAGCCACCTTCCGCTTCCTGGTCGACGGCAAGCCGGCGGCCAACCTGTCCCTCTCGGTGCTTCCCGGCGGCGTCCGCTACCGGGGTACCCTGAACGAGCTGCGGCTGACCACCGATGCCGAAGGACGCTTCACCGTCCCCTGGCCCCACGCCGGCATGTACTGGATCAGCGCCACCTATCCGGCCGCATCCCAACAGGCCGAGCGGCGGCTCAACTACGCCGCCACCCTGGAAGTGCTGCCCGAGTAAATGGACCTGACCAGCGATCCGGTCCGGCTCCTGGCCGCCGGCGGCCTGTTATCCGCCTATGGGGCGCTCTGCCTGGCGAAGGCCATGGCCGTGCGAAGGCGCCGCCGGTCGGCGACGGCCCTGAAGGAAGCAGCCCTGGACAGTCCGACCTGGCTGGTAGCCTACGCCAGCCAGACGGGCACGGCGGAGGACCTGGCCTGGCAGACGGCCCGGACCTTGAAACTGGCGGGCGTCGCCGCCCACCTGTGCAGCCTTGCCGACCTGGATGCCGACCAACTGGCCCGGGCCGACCGCATCCTCCTCGTCGCCAGCACCTGCGGGGAAGGGGATGCACCGGACAATGGAGCGGCATTTGCCGAGCGCCTGCTCGGCAGCGATCGCTCCCTGGACCACCTGCACTACGGCCTCCTGTCCCTGGGCGACAGCAGTTATGCCCATTTCTGCGGCTTCGGCCGCGCCCTCGACGGTTGGATGAAGGAGCGCGGCGCCCAGCCCCTGTTCGAGGCCGTCGAGGTGGATCGCTGCGATGCCGAGTCCATTGAAAACTGGCGTCGGCACATCGGGCATCTGGCCGGGACCGCCGACGCCCCGGACTGGACCGCTCCCGCCTTCGCCGATTGGCGCCTCGTGGAGCGCCGCCGCCTGAATCCCGGCAGCCTGGGCGGGCCGGTCTATCACCTGGAGCTTGAACCGGCAGACGTTTCCTGCCAGCCCGTCTGGGAATCGGGCGACCTGGCCCAGATCAGCACCCCGGAGGACCCGGATCGACCTCGGGATTACTCCATCGCTTCGGTTCCCGCCGACGGGCGGATTCATCTCCTCGTCCGCCAGCAGCGGCGGCCCGACGGCAGCCTCGGCATCGCTTCGGGTTGGCTCACCGCAGGTCTCGGCTTGGATCAGACCGTAAAGATGCGGCTACGGCCCCACCGGCTTTTCCGGCTGGGAGAAAACGTTGGCCGCCCCCTCATCCTCATCGGCAACGGCACCGGCCTCGCCGGCCTGCGGGCTCACCTGCGGGCCCGGGCGGCAACGGGCGGTCCTAACTGGCTGATCTACGGCGAGCGCAACGCCGCCCATGACTTCCACTACCGGGATGAAATTGAGGCCTGGCGCAGTGGCGGACTGCTGAATCGCCTGGATTTGGCCTTTTCCCGGGATGAGCCGGCAGGCAGCTACGTACAGGATCGCCTAATAGACGCAGGCCAGGAACTGCGACGCTGGATGGATCAAGGAGCGGCGATCTATGTCTGCGGCAGCCGGCAGGGCATGGCCGAAGGCGTGGACCAGGCCCTGCGCTATCTTCTTGGGGTCGATACCCTGGAGACCACGGCCCGGGAAGGCCGCTACCGCCGGGACATCTACTGACGACGGCAGGCCGCCGGGTCGGCGTCGTAGGCCGCCTCGCCCAGCTGGCGCAGGCGGTCGAGGTAGCAGCCGTACTGCCGGGCCCAGGCGAAGGCACGGTCGTCGGCCAGAAGGCCGGGCACGTTGGAGAGGTCGAGTTCCGAGACTTCCAGCCGGCGGACGCCGGTGGCGGTCAGGATGCCCTCCACCAGGATCAGGTCGGAAAGCAGGTAGACCGAGAACGGGGGGGCAATCCCCGTCAGCCGGATCCGATCTTCCGCACCCAGGGGTGCCAGTTGGCCGATGGCGGACCGTACCGCATCAAGGTCGAAGCCGACGGCGTCCACCGAGGCGCCCTCCAGCAGCCCCGTCGAGGCCAGCTGCCGCAGGGCCGGATGGATGCCCTGGCTGACCGGCCGGCTGATGGCGGTCAGGGTCACCGGCCCCGGGATATCAGCCGCCAGGCTGCCCAGGCGCTCCCCGATCAGCCGCCGCGCCTCCGCCACCTCCTGGGCACTAAGGCCCCGGAAATCGCAGGGCGGATGGCCGCCGGGGCGCAACTGGTTGCACAGGATGCGGTTCCAGGCTTTCTGCCCCAGTGCCCCGCCCCAGGCGCTGTCCCGGCCTGCCACCTGCAGGCTGCCGCCGCCGATGTCGAGGATATGGCTGGTGCGCAGTTCCCCGCCGAGCCGCCCTTGGGCCGCCACGTAGCCGTAACGGCCCTCGGCCTTCTGGGGCACGACCAGGATGGCGACGCCACTGTCGCGATGGAGCTTTTCCAGGGCGCTGGCGAGTTCATCCGCCCCCTCCTGGGCGAGGGCCATGCGCCATGCCGAAAAACCACCGGCAACCCGGACGCAATTCGCAGGGAATTCGGCTTGGCGGGGCAACTGGTCGAAGGCCTCCACGGTGGCAGGCAGGGTGCTGTCCAGGTGGTGGTCGGCCCACAGGTCCGCCAGGTAGTCGATGTCGGTACGCGCCGTCTGGGCGGATACCGTGCTACCGGCCCGGACTCCCGACGAACCCAAGTCGAAGGCAATGCGGCAGGCTTCCTCGGCCCTCAGCGGCAGGACGAGGCAGCAGGCCAGGAAAACGGCAGCGGCCCGCAAGAGAGCAGGCCAGGAGAGAATCTCAGGCAACGCTGACCCGCCCTTCCCCTTCCACCACCTCACCGATGACGGAAACGTTGGCAAAGCCCTGTTGGAGGAAGATGGACAGCACTTCAGTCACGGTGTCGGGGGAGCAGGACACCAGCAGCCCGCCGGAGGTCTGTGGGTCTGTGAGGAGCGCCCGCTCCACATCGCCCAGATGAGGGGCCAGGTCCACCCGCTCGCCGTAGCTGGCCCAGTTGCGGTTGGAGGCGCCGGTCACGTTGCCCTCCTCCGCCAGGGGAAGAGCCTGGGGCAGGATGGGCAGCCCGGCGAAGTCCACCTGGGCGGAGACGCCGGAGCCCTTGCAGATTTCCAGCAGGTGTCCGAGGAGGCCGAAGCCGGTGACGTCGGTCAGGGCATGGACGCCGTCCAGGCAGGAGAGCATGGGGCCCGGGGTATTCAAGCGGGTGGTGGTGTCGATGAAGGCGGCGTAGTCGCCCTGCTTCAGGTTACCCTTCTTGAAGGCCGCGCTGTAGATGCCAACCCCCAGAGGCTTGCCGAGAATTAGCTTGTCCCCGGGCTTGGCGCCGGAATTGCGCTTGAGGTTCTTGGGATTCACCAAGCCGATGGCCACCAGGCCGTAGATGGGCTCCACGGAATCGATGGTGTGGCCGCCGGCGATGGGGATGCCCGCCGCCCGGCAGACATCCTCGCCACCTTTGAGTATCTGTCCGATGGTCTCAAGAGGCAGGGTGTTCACCGGCATGCCGACCAGGGCCAGGGCGAAGAGGGGCGTGCCGCCCATGGCGTACACGTCCGAAATGGCGTTGGTGGCGGCAATGCGGCCGAAATCGTGGGGATTGTCCACGATGGGCATGAAGAAATCGGTGGTGGCGACGATGGCCTGGCTGTCGTTGATCTGATACACCGCCGCATCGTCGCTGGTCTCGATGCCCACCAGGAGCTGGCGCGGGATGATGGCCGGGGCATTGCTCTGGGCCAGGATCTTTTCCAGGACGCCGGGGGCGATCTTGCAGCCGCAGCCGCCGCCATGGGAGAGTTGGGTGAGGCGGGGAGTCTCGGGCACGCTCATCATTTACTCCGCGTCGAAACCGGCGTCTTCGATGGCGCCCTTGAGGGCGTCCCGATTCACCTTGGCAGGATCGAAAGCAACCTTCGCCTCGCCCGCCTCCAGGGAAACCTCTGCCGAAGCCACTCCGTCCTGGGCCGTCAGCACGCCGGTCACGTTCTTGACGCAACCCTGGCAGCTCATGCCGCCCACCTTGATGATCGTATTTTCCATCGTCGTCTCGAAATCAGGATTGCCGCCGCGGACGCCAGGAGCGCAGCAGCAGGGAATTGGATACCACCGACACCGAACTCAGCGCCATCGCCCCCCCAGCGATGACCGGGTTCAATAACCCCATAGCTGCCAAGGGTATTCCCAGCACATTGTAGATGAAGGCGAAGAAAAGATTCTGCCGGATCTTGCCCAGGGTCGCCGCCGACAGGTCGATGGCGTCGGCCACGCCGGAGAGGTCGTTGCGGATCAGGGTAAGGTCGGCCGCCTCGATGGCTGCGTCGGACCCGGCGCCGATGGCGAAGCTCACGTCCGCCGCCGCCAGGGCCGGGGCGTCGTTGATGCCATCGCCGACCATGGCGACCCGCTGGCTACCCGCTTTGAGTTCGGTAACGGCCGCCGCCTTGTCGCCGGGCAGGACGCCGGCCCGGAATTCGTCGATGCCGGCCTGACGGGCGATGGCCGCCGCGGTCACCGGGTTGTCGCCGGTCAGCATCACCAGGCGGATGCCCTTGGCCTTGAGCCGTTCCACCGCTGCCCGGGAAGTGGGCCGCAGCGGATCGGCGATGGCGATGAGGGCCAGAACCCGGCTCCCCTCGGCGAGGACCACCACGGTCTTGCCCTCCCCCTGCAGATGGGTGATTTCGCCGTCCTGGGCGCCGATCCAGTGCGGAGAGCCGAGGCGCAAGGCCCGACCTTCCACCGTACCTTCCACGCCTTTCCCCGGCCGCGCTGAGAAGCCCTCCACTACCGGCAGAACCTGCCCGGCAACCTTGGTCAGCACGGCCCGCGCCAGGGGATGCTCCGATCCCTGCTCCAGGGCAGCCGCCAGACGGAGGGCCTGGTCCACCGCCAGCGCCTTGGGGACCACGTCGGTCACCTGAGGTTCGCCCAAGGTCAGGGTGCCGGTCTTGTCCAGGGCGAGGACGGAAATCTTCTCGGCCTTTTCCAGGGCTTCCGCATTCTTCACCAGGATGCCCCCCTTGGCCCCCTGCCCCGTCCCCACCATGATGGCCGTGGGGGTCGCCAAGCCCAGGGCGCAGGGGCAGGCGATGACCAGCACCGCCACCGCATTGACCAGGGCCTCGGCCAGGATGCCGCTGTGCAGCCACCAGCCGGCAAAGGTCGCCAGGGCCACGGCGCACACGGCCGGCACGAAGACAGCGGAAATCTGGTCGGCCAGACGCTGCACCGGGGCCTTCGACCCCTGGGCCTCGCCCACCAGACGGATGATGCCGGCCAGCAGGGTATGCTCGCCGACGCCGGTGGCGCGGCAGCGGAGCATGCCCTCGCCGTTGGCGGTAGCGGCGAACACCTTGTCTCCCGGATGCTTCTTCACCGGCATGGATTCGCCGGTGAGCATGGCTTCATTGACGCTGGAATCGCCGCTGACCACCTCGCCATCCACCGGTACTGCCTCGCCGGGTCGGACGATAAAGACGTCGCCCGGCATAAGGGCGTCCACCGGCACCTCCACCAGCTGGCCGTCCCGCTCCAGGCGGGCGGTTCGGGGCTGAAGACGGATGAGAGCCTCGATGGCTTCCGAAGTCCGTGCCTTGGCCCGGGCTTCCAGCAGTTTGCCCAGGAGGACCAGGGTGATGACGGCGGCCCCCGCCTCGAAATAGACGTGCTGGTCCAAGCCGAGCACCGTGACGATGGCGGAAAAGCCCCAGGCCATGCTGGTCCCCAGGGCTACCAGGACGTCCATGTTGGCACCGCCGCCGCGCAGCGCCTTGTAAGCGCCGTCGTAGAAGCGCCAGCCGATCCAGAACTGGACGGGCGTGGCAAAGAGGAATTGCAGCCAGCGCGGCAGTTCGGCATGGCCATGGCCGCCGAACATGAAGGCCATCTGCCCGACCAGGGGAAGGGTCAGGGCCACGGCTATCCAGAAGCGCTTGAGTTCAGCCGCGTAGGCCGCCTGCTTGCGGGCCTTCTCGGCATCCCGGGTGGTACGGTCGGCGGGCGTGGCGGTGAATCCCGCCTTGGCGGTGGCGGCGACCACGGCGGACTCGTCGCTCTCCTCCGCCAAACGCACCCGGGCCCGCTCCGAGGCGAGATTGACGCTCGCCTCGACTCCCGGCAGGCGGTTGAGGACTTTCTCGAGCCGCGCCGAACAGGCGGCGCAGGTCATGCCGCCAATGGCGAATTCAACGACCCGGACCGGCGCCTTATCCATCACCGTTCCATTATTTGACCAGCAGGATCGGGCACGACGCCAGATGCAGCACCTTGGCGGCGACGGAGCCGATCACCAGGCTCGCCACTGCCCCGTGGCCGTGGGTGCCCATGACGATCTGGCCACAGTCCAGGTCCTTGGCAAGCTTGGCGATGACTTCCGCCGGCTGGCCAACGTGGATATGGGGCGTGTATTGAATACCGGCGGCCTCCAGGCGGGCCCGCGCGGCTGCCAGCTGGACCTCGCTCTCCTCCCGGTAATAGCTCTCCAGGGTCGCGTGGCCGATGTGGGACTGGACTCGACCGATGGGAATGGGCTGATGGACGTGGAGCAGATGGATGGCGGGCGTCTCCTTGAATCCTGCAACGTAGCCGATGAGATATTCGACTGCCCGTTCCGAGCAGGGAGAACCATCCACCGCCAGTAATATATTCATTGCTCCAGCTCCCGCGAAGTCAGACAAGGACAGAATTCTACCGCTTCGGGGCCGGCCGGGGATTCAGGCCAGGCGGGCGAGGCCGATGAAGCCATAGACGCCGAAGCCGAGCACCAGCAGGCCGGAGGCCATGCGCACCGCGGGCCGGCGGCTGAAGGACTGGAGGCGCCCCAGGAGGATGCCGGCGAGCAGCAGATTGGGCAGGGTCCCGAGGCCGAAGGCCACCATGGTGAGCGCCCCCCGCCCAACCGAACCGGCGGTGAGGGCGGTGGCCAGGGCGCTGTAGACCAGGCCACAGGGCAGCCAACCCCACAGGAGGCCAAGGGGGAAAGCCTGGGCCACCGTGCGGGCCGGCAGGAAGCGACGGGTCAAGGGCTGCAGGTGGCGCCACAGCCGCTGCCCGAACCCTTCCACCGGCGCCAATACGCGGGTGATCCCGAGCAGATAGAGCCCCAGGGCCACCAGCATGAAATTGGCCAGAGCGTAGAGTACGATCCGGACCGGCAGTTGCCCTTCCAGTCCCAGGCTGGCGCTGCCCAGGGCGCCGGCGATGGCGCCGGCCACGGCGTAGGAGGCAATGCGCCCGCCGTTGTAGGCCAGATGCAGGGACCAGCGAGCCCGTCCGCCCATGGACAGGGCACCGACGATGCCGCCGCACATGCCCACGCAGTGGGTGCCTCCCAGGAGACCGACGAGGAACAGGGCGATGAGGCCGGTATCAGGCATTGCTCGAGGTTCAGAAAAAGCGAAAGCCGAGAGTTTACTTCCTCTCGGCTTCCGGTTTCATGCGAAGGAAGGTCAGATGACCTTCGAGTACCGGGTCCGCTGGCGATCCGCCCGCAGGTAGCGGTCGAAGACCATGGAAATGGCCCGCACCAGCATGCGGCCCGGGGGCAGGACGCTGATCCAGTCCTTATCCACCTTGACCAGGCCGCCCGCCTCCAATTCCTTCAGGTCGGCCAACTCGGCGGCGAAGTACTCCTTGAAGTTGATGAGGTGGGCGCTTTCGATAGACTCGATGGAGAGTTCGAAATGGCACATCAGGGCCTGGATAATGGAACGGCGCAGGATGTCGTCGGCGTTCAGCTCAATGCCCCGGAAGACCGGCAGCACGCCGTTGTCCAGACGATCGTAGTACTCGTCAAGGGTCTTGACGTTCTGGCTGTAGGTCGGCCCCACCTTGCCGATGGACGAAATCCCGAAGGACAGCATGTCGCAGTCGGCGTAGGTGGAATAGCCCTGGAAATTCCGGTGCAGCCGGCCCTGGCGCTGGGCCACGGCCAGCTCGTCGTCCGGCTTGGCGAAGTGGTCCATGCCGATGTAGACGTAGCCTGCATCGGTCAGCTTCTTGATGGCCAGGGCCAGGATCTGCAGCTTGGCGTCCGCCGACGGCAGTTCGGCCTCGCTGATGCGGCGCTGGGGCTTGAAGAGGCTGGGCAGGTGGGCGTAGTTGTAGATGGATAGCCGGTCCGGGTCCATGGCCAGCACCCGCTCCAGGGTACGGTTGAAGCCCATCACCGTCTGGTGGGGCAGGCCGTAGATCAGGTCCACGGAAATGGACTGGAAGCCGTTGGCCCGGGCAGCCTTGATGACGCCGGCCGTTTCCTCTTCCGTCTGGATACGGTTGATGGCCCGCTGCACGCCCTCGTCGAAGTCCTGGACCCCGACACTCATGCGGTTGAAGCCCAGTTCGCCGAGGAGCGCCACGGTGGCGTCGTCCACCTTGCGGGGATCCACTTCGATGGAGTACTCACCGCCATCCAGCAGCTTGAAGTGCTTCCGGGTGGCGCCCATGAGCTGGCGCATCTCGTCGTGGGACAGGAAGGTCGGCGTGCCGCCGCCCCAGTGAAGCTGGATGACCTCGTGCTCGCCGTCCAGGTACCCGCTTTGCAACTCTATCTCCTTGGCCAGGTACTTGAGATACTTGGCGCTACGCCCGTGATCCTTAGTGATGATCTTGTTGCAGGCGCAGTAATAGCAGATGGTGTTGCAGAAAGGGATGTGGAAGTATAATGACAGCGGACGGCTGATACCGCCTATGTTCCGCTTGCCCAGCCACAGTTTCGCTGCTTCCGCATCGAAGGCTTCGACGAAGCGGTCGGCAGTCGGGTAGGACGTATAACGAGGACCATTGACGTCGAACCGACGGATGATCTGAGGGTCGAAAACTAGATTTTGTGTTGCGAAGTTCATTAAGCATACCGCCAAGAATTCAGCGGATTATGTTCGGATGCCGCGCTTTTGCGGTTGACATGGATCAAGCTAATACGGGTTGACAATGCCCCCCAACACGGCAGCAAAAGAAGTATCCCTCAAGGTCATCAAGACCGCCTGCTCCAATTGCAACCTGCGGGAGCTGTGCCTGCCCATGGGCCTTTCCGAAGAGGAAATGCACCGTCTGGACGACCTCGTTTCCACCCGCAAACGCATCAAGCGCGGCGACTTCCTCTACCGGGCCGGCCAGGAGTTCGACTCCATCTACGCTATCCGCAGCGGCTTCTTCAAGACCGACGTGCTCCTCGAAGACGGCCGCGATCAGGTGACCGGCTTCCAGATGGCAGGAGAACTCCTCGGCCTCGACGGTATCAGCGCCGAACGCCACACCTGCAACGCCATCGCCCTGGAAGACAGCGAGGTCTGCGCCATCCCATTTTCCCGGCTGGAAAGCTTGTCCCGGGAGATCGTCACCCTCCAACACCACTTCCACAAGGTCATGAGCCGGGAAATCGTGCGGGACCATGGGGTGATGATGCTGCTCGGCACCATGCGGGCCGAGGAACGCCTGGCCGCCTTCCTGCTGAATCTTTCCCAGCGCTTCACCGCCCGGGGCTTCTCCCCCGCCGAGTTCTACCTGCGCATGACCCGGGAAGAGATCGGCAGCTACCTGGGCCTCAAGCTGGAAACCGTGTCCCGAGCCTTCTCCCGCTTCCAGGAAGAGGGACTGATCGCGGTGCAGCAGAAGCACATCCGCATCCTCAATACCCCGGGCCTAAAGCGCCTGATGACTCACCACGCCCCGTAAAGCAAGGGGTTCCGGGTGAGGGCCACGCCGACGATATAGGCGAAGGTCAGCAAGGCCAGGACGAAGAAGCCCAGGCGCATCTCGGGCGTCCTGCCCCGCTTCAAGGCCAGGGTACCGAAAACGATATAGGCCAGCAGGCCCAACACCTTGGCCGTCAGCCACGGCTGCACGAAGGGATACTGGCCGCTCATGAAGACAAGCGTGAGCGCGCTGCCCAGCAGGACGGTGTCGATCACATGGGGCAGGATGCGGGTCAGCCGAGCCCGCAGGAGCGGCGAGCCGGTCAGCATCCAGAAGCCCCGCAGGCAGAAGCCCAGGCCGCTCAGGGCGACGAAGGTGACGTGGAGATGCTTGATGGCGAGGTAGCTCATCCCGGTTGTCCATCCGGCCGCGGCCGCAAATACATGGGGAAATAATGACTGACCCAGAGGCCGAACACCAGGAGCCAGGCCAGGGCGGCGAAAACGTTCAGGCTGCCGGCGAACTCCCCGGCCAGACGCAGGACCACCACCACCTGCAATCCCCGGAAGAGCTTCCAGGCCAGGCGGTCCTCGCCGATGGGGCGGCCGGAATGGCCCAGGGTCACCCGGGTGGACATGCCGATCAGGATGGAAGCGAAAAAGCCGATACCCAGGGCGTGGAGCGGCATCAGCCCGCCCCAGGCGATGCCGAAGAGAGCAAGCAGCCCCTGCACGGCGAACAGGGCCATGGCTGCGCCTAGCCACAGGGTTCCCAGGTGGAGCATGGCCACCATGGGGACCTTAAGGGCCGCCCGCAATCCCCAACGGCTGGAGAGGTTAAAGGCAACGGCGGCTGCAACGATATCCGGCAACCACCGCCAAGCCGGTGCTTCAGCCGCAGCCAGGAGGCCGTGGCCGACGAAGGCGGCGAGCATGACCCACAAAGCCCACAGCGGCGCATAGGGCTGATAGGGCCGAACCACTGCGCCAGTGAAGAAAGGCAGCATGCGGTGCAGAACGATGAAGAACACCGGCGCCAGACAGCCCCACAGCCCTGCTTCTATCGCCCCCCGGAACCAGGCCGCATCCGGATCGGCCAGAGCCTTGGCGTAGGCCAGAAGCCCAAGGGCACCGATCACCAGGGCGGCGATGACGGCAAAGGCATGGCGACGGTCGTTCATCGAGCCCCGGGTGGCTTCCCCCAGGGACAACGCTCCCCACAGCCAGCCGACCGAGGCCAGTACCAGACCGACGGGGCCGAGGGCCGGCCAGGCAAAGCCCATGTAGAAAACGGTCCAGCCGGTCGCCAACAACAGGAAGGACGGCACATACTGGCGGAACGCCAGGGGCCCGGCCCCCATCCACTTGGGCAGGGCCGTCATCAGGAAACCGAAGATGAACCAGGGAAATATCCCGAAGACCATCAGGCCGGCATGGACCCAGGTGGGCGGCCAGGGCAGGTCGATGACCGGCACGCCGAAATTGCGGCCGGCCAATACCCAACCCCACAAAACCATGGCGGCCAGGAGCTGGATCGCCCCGCCGGCAAACATGAGGCGGTGGGGTGCCGAGAAGAAGACGTGCTTGAACATCAGCCCTCCGTAACGGGAACCAGCTCGACCATATGCCGACGATACAGCCGGACCGCCGACAACAGGTTGACGGCCAGCCAGCCGTTGGCGAGGGCAAACGCCATGCCCGCGGGCCAAACCAGCACTTCCGGCCAAAGGGCGGCTCCGGCCAACAGGGCCGTAGCCGCGAAATGGGCCCGCATCTGCCGTTGCATGGCGTCATCCGGCAGAACCTTGTTCACATTGGGCGCCGCCACCCTCCCCTGCCCGGCATTCTGGAGATGGAGCCAGATCAGGAAGGGAACGATCTTGTAGAGCATGCCGGCGATCAGGGACATGAAGCCGCCGACGCCGAACACGATGCCAAAAAGGAGCGACCAGCCACGCCACTCCGTTACCTCGGGCCGGATGGCGGCGATCAGCAGCATGACCAGGGCGGCCAGAGCGCACCACAGCCCGCCCTGCCAGTAGCGGAAGGTGGCATCGAACCGGGCCCGGCGGCGCTGGCGCTGAAGATGCAAGGTGAAGACGGCGAAGCCCATGCCGGCGATTGCCAGCCCGCCCTGCACCACCCGGACCGCCGCACTGCTCCCGAACGCAACCGCCCCGGCCCATACCAGCAGCAGCGCGACGATCACCGGCGGAAGCCGCCAGCTCTCCCGGGCCGGATAGCCAGGGGTGAGCTGGAACATGGGCACCACCACGTAGGCCATGGCCACCAGCAGGATGCCTGCCCATGCCCCCAGGCCCCAGCCGGCATGGAGGTCGGCCAGGGCGACCAAGTCCAGCGACCAGCCGTTGCCCAGGCCGAGGGCCAGGATCACTCCCAGGGTCAGCACCCCGAGAAGCCCGGCGAGCGCCAGCTTCAAGCCCCGGATGGTCGGGCTGGTGGAAGGCACCCCAAACAGGGCATGCCCGGCAGCCCCCAGGAATATGGCAACCGCACCGCCGAGGATGGCCGCCGCCGACATGAAACCGGCGGCAGAACCGGAAAGGAAGGCCCAGGCCAGGAGAAGTACGCCGATGGTCAAGCCGCCATGGACCAGCCGGGCGATGGGCACGGGATGGGCGAAGTTCGCTCCGGCCACCACCGGCAGAATCTGGATGAGGGCGCCCGCCATGATCTGCAGCATGAATCCCACCGTGACCAGATGGGTGGCCGCCAGGGCGGCGGGCATCCAGCGGGATGCCATGATGTTGGGACCAGCAGCCAGCACGAGCACCCCGGCCAGGACGCCGAACAAGGGGGCAGTCAGGAAGAAGCGGAGCGGGGCCGCGAAGGGCGGCGCCCTATCGAAGGACAACAATGCCTGCATCGGAAACCTGGCTCGGCGCCCCGGTCAGGGGCGCCAGATGAGAATTTCGAAGGTTCCGTCCGCCGTCAGCTCGGTTTCGTAGGCGTAGCCGTTCTGCTTGAGCACCTTGTAGAGGGGATGGGGCTCCCGGAACAGGAGGAGCAGGAGCTTCTCCCCCGGGGCCAGGGTATCCAGGGCCTCCATAGTGAGCACGAACGGCTCCGGTGGCTCCAGGTAACGGGCGTCGACAACGTGATTGCTCTTGGGATGGGTCATCATGCCTGGGTCAACTCCGTTTCCAGGCGCCGCAGCACTTCCGGGGCCTCGGCCGCCAGGTGCTGGTCGCACATGGGATACAGGACGTTCTCTTCTTTCAGGTTGTGCTGCTGCATCATGATGAGCAGGGTGTCGGCATGGCCCAGGTAGGCATCCACATCGCCCGTGGCTAGCGCCTGGGCGGCCTCGTCCAGCAGTCCCCGCATCTGGGCATGCTCCATGCGCATCACCTGGGTCGGCCCCATGGTCATGCCGGTCTTGGCCTCAAAGGTCGGGAAAAGGGTCTTCTCCTCGCTGTCGAAATGGGCCAGGGTGGCATTCCGGAAAGTTTCGAAAGCCGCCAGGGCCTTGGCGGCGTCGTTCTTGGCAGCGGCCTGCTCGGCGTCGGCGAAGAGATCGTCGCAGTGGCGATGGTCGTCTGCCATGAAGGTTCGGATGCTGGTCATTGCTTTCACTCTGGATTGGGGACGACGCCATTCTCGGGGCGCGCCCTTGCGACGGCCTTGACTCCTGTCAAAAAACGCCGCGCCAGGATAGGACTGGTGGGGATCATCAGGAATTCACGATGCCGACCTGGAGTTCGTCGAACCAGTTGATGAAGCGCTGGACGTCGGCGCCCCGGTAGATGGCGCCGTGCTGGGGGCAGAGTTGGTCGATATCCAAGCGGGACACCCGTTCGCACCAGCGCCGCTTGGCCTCGTTGGACCCCATCCAGCGACGGTGGAAGGCCTCGGCATGGCGGATGTGGGCGTCAAAATCCTCCACGAACAGGTCGTTCCCATTGGTGGGCAGCAGGGCCGCACCCACGTCGCCGGAGAACAGGATCTTGGCAGTCCGGTCGTAGAGATGGAAATTGCCCGACGAGTGCAGGTAATGGGCGGGCACCGCCTGCAGCCGGAGGCCGCCCACGGGGATGTCCATGCCCTCGTCGGGGATGGGGACGAAGGTCTCGGTACTGCCGCCGAAATGGGGCACGAATCCCGCCCACAGCCAGCTCACGTAGCAGTGGAGCTTTGGGTTGAATTCCAGCCAGAGCCCCAGGGACGAGCACACATCCGGGTCCTGGTGGGAAGCGAATACGCCGCCCAGGGCCGATGGGTCGAACTCGGCGGACAGGGCCGAGAAGACTGCCGGAAAGACTTCCGAACCGCCCGGGTCCAGGAGCAGTCCCTCTCCGCCGTGGGCCACCAGGTATTCGTTGGTGTCGATGAGGTGCCGGGGCCGGTCGGGATCGCGCACGATGGCAACCCACTTGTGGTCCCCCTCCTGGAAAATGGTCCGGGTGGCCTTCATGCCCCTCTCCTCAATGTCCGGTAAAGAATGTCGATTTGCGGAGAGATTCCAGGGAGCGGCGGATCTCGTCCACGATGCCGTCGAATTCCCCCGAAACCTGGGTCAGGGCTGCCGCATGGCCTTGACCGTAGGCGGCCTCGATTTTCGCCGACTTGGCCAGCACGCCGCCCAGCTCGACCAGTTGGGTCACGTCCTCCAGACTGCGGCGGAGTTGGCGGCGCAGATCGGATAGCCTGGAATCACTTTCCCCGCCGCCCTGTACGCGCCGGGCCAGGATATTTTCCAGCCGCGCCCGGGGCGCCATTTCCGATGCCTGCCGCAACAGCCGGGTGTAACGCTGGTCCTGGAGACTATGGGAGACCTCGCTGACGCAGGCATGGA
>JBLNBI010000127.1:0-7499 GCA_050259815.1 Actinomycetota bacterium
CCGTCCAAGATTCCCAATCTGCTGATCAACGGTTCCGCCGGCATCGCGGTGGGTATGGCCACCAACATTCCGCCTCATAACCTCAACGAGGTGATCGCCGGCTGCCTTGCTCTGCTGGAAAACCCGGCCATCAGCATCGAGGACCTGATTCAGTACAGTCCCGCCCCCGATTTCCCCACCGCCGGCATCATCTACGGCGTGATGGGCGTTCGCGAGGGCTACATGACCGGCCGCGGCCGTGTGGTCATGCGGGCCAAGACCCATTTCGAGGACCTGGAGAAAGGCAACCGCCAGGCCATCATCGTCGACGAGATTCCCTACCAGGTTAACAAGAAGTCCCTGATCGAGAAGATCGCCGAGCTGGTGAACGAGAAAAAGATCGAGGGCATTTCCGACATCCGCGACGAGTCCGACAAGTCCGGCATGCGGGTGGTGATCGAGCTGAAGCGCGGCGAAGTGGCCGATGTGGTGCTCAACAACCTGTACCGGATGACCCAGCTCCAGGACACCTTCGGCATGAACATGGTCGCCCTGGTGGATGGCCAGCCGCGGCTGTTGAACCTGAAGCAGATGCTGGAGTGCTTCCTTGCCCATCGCCGCGAGGTGGTGACCCGGCGGACTGTCTACGAACTGAAGAAGGCCCGGGATCGCGGCCATATCCTGGAAGGCCTGGCGGTGGCCCTGTCCAACGTGGACGAGATCATCGCCCTCATCAAGGCAGCCCCGACCCCGGCGGACGCCAAGCGCGGCCTGATGGAACGCACCTGGCGCAGCCCGGTGGTGGAGGAGATGCTGAAGCGCTCCGCCGCTGATGCCTCCCGTCCGGAAGGCCTGGCGCCGGAATACGGCCTGTCCGCCCAGGGCTACCTGCTTTCCGATGCCCAGGGCCAGGCCATCCTGGAATTGCGCCTGCAGCGCCTGACCGGCCTGGAACAGGACAAGATCGTCAATGAGTACAAGGAGGTGATGGACAAGATCGCCGACCTGCTCGACATCCTGGCCCGCCCCGAGCGCATCACCGAAATCATCGTCGGCGAACTCACCGCCATCCGCGACCAGTTCGGCGACGACCGCCGTTCCGAAATCGTCCTCCACACCCAGGAACTGGGCATCGAGGACTTCATCACCCCGCAGGACATGGTGGTGACCCTGTCCCATACCGGCTATATCAAATCCCAGCCGCTGACCGATTACCGCGCCCAGAAGCGCGGCGGCCGCGGCAAGCAGGCGGCGGCCATGAAGGAAGACGATTTCGTCGACCACCTGTTCGTGGCCAATACCCACGACTACATCCTGTGCTTCTCCAACCGGGGCCGGCTGTATTGGCTCAAGGTCTATGAAGTGCCCCAGGGCAGCCGTACCAGTCGGGGCAAGCCCATCGTCAACATGTTCCCCCTGGAAGAAGGCGAGAAGATCAACGCCATCCTGCCGGTCAAGGAATTCGCCGACGACAAGTACATCTTTATGGCCACCGTCCAGGGTACCGTCAAGAAGACCCCGCTGTCCGACTTCTCCAACCCGCGCCGGGCCGGCATCATCGCCGTCGCCCTGGACGAGGGCGACTATCTGGTGGGTGCCGAGCTGACCAGCGGCAGCAACGACATCATGCTGGTGTCCGACGGCGGCAAGGCCGTGTGGTTCGACGAAGAAGATGTCCGTCCCATGGGCCGTAATGCCCGTGGCGTCCGCGGCATGAAGCTGCAGCCCGATCAGACGGTGATTTCCCTGCTGGTGGCCGAGAACGAAGAACAGACCGTGCTGGTCGCCACGGAGAACGGCTACGGCAAGCGCACCGTCCTGGGCGACTTCCGCCATTCCGGTCGCGGTACCCAGGGCGTCATGGCCATCGCAGCTTCCGAGCGCAACGGCAAGATCGTCGCCGCCAAGCTGGTGGGCGACGAGGACGAAATCATGCTTATCACCACTGGCGGCGTCCTCATCCGCACCCGGGTCGCCGAGATCCGCGGCATGGGCCGGGCGACCCAGGGCGTCACCCTGATCTCCCTGGATGATGGCGAGAAGCTGGCTGGCGTCGAGAAGGTCATCGAGACCGAGTCCGAAACCGAGGCGGAAGTGGAGGCCGAGTAATGTCCCGGATCTGGAATTTCAGCGCCGGCCCCGCCGCGCTTCCCGAGGAGGTCCTGCGCCAGGCCCAGGACGAACTCCTGGAGTGGCGCGGTGCCGGCTGCGGCGTCATGGAGATGAGCCACCGGGGCAAGGAGTTCATGTCCATCCTGGAGCAGGCCGAAGCCGACCTGAGGGAGCTGATGGGCATCCCCGCCAACTACAAGGTGCTCTTCCTCCAGGGCGGGGCGACCCAGCAGTTCGCCCAGATTCCCATGAACCTTCTTGGCGGCCGCTCTGCCGACTACATCGTCACCGGTTCCTGGTCCAAGAAGGCCATCAAGGAGGCGATGCGCTTCGGCACCGTGCGCTGTGCCGCCACCACCGAGAATTCCGGCTTCACCCGCCTGCCGGAAGCCGAGGAGGTGCGACTCGACCCCAACGCGGCCTACCTCCACGTCTGCACCAACGAGACCATCCACGGCGTGGAAGTCTCCGACGAGCGCCTGGCCCGGACGGACGTGCCTCTCATCGCGGATATGTCCTCCCACATCTTGTCCCGGCCGGTGGATGTGTCCAAATATGCCGTGATCTACGCCGGCGCCCAGAAGAACATCGGTCCTTCCGGCCTGACCCTGGTCATCATCCGGGAAGATCTCATTGGCCGCGCCCCCGCCAATATCCCCAGCGTCATGGACTACGCGGTGATGGCGGAGAACGGTTCCATGCTGAACACGCCGCCCACCTTTGCCATCTATATTGCCGGCCTGGTCTTCCAGTGGCTCAAGCGTCAGGGCGGCCTGGCGGCCATAGAGAAGGCTAATGTGAAGAAGGTAGAGCTGCTCTACGGCTGTATCGACAACTCCGGCGGTTTCTACCGGAATCCGGTGGACATCACCTGCCGCTCCCGCATGAACGTACCCTTCACCCTGGCCAACCCGGAACTCGATGCCGCATTCCTGGCCGAATCCAAGGCCGCCGGTCTCCATGCCCTGAAGGGGCACAAGTCGGTGGGCGGGATGCGGGCCTCCATCTACAATGCCATCCCCCTGGCCGGCGTCCAGGCCCTGACGGCATTCATGAACGATTTCGCTAACAAGCACGCGTAAGGCCAGGCATGAGCGACGAACTCCAGAAAGAGCTGGCCGTTGTCCGGACGGAAATCGACAGCATCGACGCCCAATTGCTGAAGCTCCTCAACCAGCGGGCCGGATGCGCCCAGAAGGTGGGGGAGATCAAGTCCCGTTACGGCGAGATCGGCCACATTTACCGCCCCGAGCGGGAAGCCCAGGTTCTGCGCCGCATCCAGGACAGCAATCCGGGTCCGCTGACCGACGAATACGTTACCTGGTTCTTCCGGGAGGTCATGTCCGCCTGCCTGTCCCTGGAGCAGCCCCTGGGCGTAGCCTTCCTCGGGCCCCTGGGGACCTTCTCCGAGTCCGCAGCCACCAAGCATTTCGGCCATGGTGCCCGGCTCCTGCCCCAGGTTTCCATCGACGATGTCTTCCGGGAAGTGGAAGCCGGCCACGCCAGCTACGCCGTGGTACCGGTGGAGAACTCTACCGAGGGGGCGGTCGGCCGGACCATGGACCTGCTTCTCGCCACGCCCCTCAAGATTTGTGGCGAAGTGGTGCTGCGCATCCACCAGAACCTCCTGTCCAAGGCCGACTCCCTCAGCCACATCACCAAGGTCTATTCCCACGCCCAGTCCCTGGCCCAGTGCCACGAGTGGCTGAACCGCATGCTGCCGGACGTGCCCCGCATCTCCGTGGGCAGCAACGCCCAGGCCGCCCAGCGGGCGGCCGAGGAGGAGGGGGCCGCCGCCATCGCCGGCGAGGCTGCGGCGGAGCGCTACAGCCTGCCCAAGCTGGCCGAGAACATCGAGGACGAGCCTAACAACACCACCCGCTTCCTGGTGATGGGCCGCCACGATGCCGGTCCGTCCGGCCGGGACAAGACCTCGGTCATCATGTCCGCTCCCAACCGTACCGGGGCGCTCCACGAATTGTTGATGCCCTTCGCCGATTCGGGTGTTTCCCTGTCTCGCCTGGAATCCCGTCCGGCTCGCCACGCCCTGTGGGAGTACGTCTTCTATGTGGATATCGACGGCCATCGGGAAGATGCGCCCGTCAAGGCGGCCCTGGACGAGCTGGCTCGCCGCGCCGCCTACCTGAAGATTCTCGGTTCCTACCCCGTCGCCGTTTATTGAGAGATTTGCATGAGCCTTTCCGATCAGGCCCTGTCCTACGTCCGCGCCATTTCCCCCTACCAGCCGGGCAAGCCCATCACCGAACTCGCCCGGGAAATGGGCCTGCCGGTGGATAGCATCGTCAAGCTGGCCTCCAACGAAAACCCCCTGGGCATGAGCCCCAAGGCCAGGAAGGCCGTTGAAGCCGCTATCGCCGGCATCGAGCGCTATCCGGACCAGTTCGACCTGATCAAAGCGCTGTCCGGCCATTGCGGCGTGGAGATGAACCAGGTCGTCCTGGGCAACGGTTCCAACGACGTTCTGGACCTGATCGCCCGGGTTTTCCTGGCTCCTGGCCGTTCGGCGGTCTTCGCCCAGCACGCCTTCGCGGTCTATCCCCTGGCGACCTTGTCCGCCGGCGGCGAGCTGATTTGCGTTCCGGCCAAGAACTACGGCCATGACCTGGACGCCATGCGGGCTGCCATCCGCCCGGATACCCGTATCGTCTGGATCGCCAACCCCAACAACCCCACCGGCAATTTCCTGCCCTACGCCCAGGTGCGTGCCTTCCTGGAAAGTGTTCCCAAGGACGTGGTGGTGGTGTTGGACGAGGCCTACAACGAGTACATCGCCCCGGCAGAGCGCCAGGACACTGCGGCCTGGATCAAGGAATTCCCCAACCTGGTCGTTACCCGGACCTTCTCCAAGATTTACGGCCTGGCGGGCCTGCGGGTCGGCTATGCCCTGGCTTCCGCCGAGGTGGCCGACCTCATGAACCGGGTGCGCCAGCCCTTCAACGTGAACAACCTGGCCCTGGCCGCCGCCATCGCCGCCCTGGACGACCACCTGTTCGTGGCCGAGAGCTATCAGCTCAACCACCGGGGCATGGAACAGATCGTCGCCGGCCTGAAGCGCCTGGGCCTGGAGCACATCCCTTCCCACGGCAATTTCGTCACCTTTCGGGCCGGCGATGCCGCTGCGGTCAATCAGAAGCTCCTCAAGCAGGGCGTCATCGTCCGTCCCATTGGCGGCTACGGCCTGCCCGAGTGGCTGCGGGTGACCATCGGCACCGAGCCGGAAAACGCCCGCTTCCTGGAGGCCCTGGAGAAGGCGCTTTAAATGTCCGTCGAGTCGCCCGAATTCGGCAAGGTTGTCATTTTCGGCGCCGGACTGATCGGCGGCTCCTTCGCCCTCGGCCTCAAGGCGGCCGGGGCGGTGGAGGAGGTGGTGGGCTTCGGCCGTACCCCCGCAACTCTCAAGGCAGCCCAGGAATTGGGAGTCATCGATCGGGCGGGCATTAATCCCGCCCACGAGGTAGGGGATGCGGACCTCATCCTCATCGCCACGCCGGTGGCCCAGATGCCGGAAATTCTCGAGCGGATCGAGCCCTACATCGGCCCGGATACCATCATCACCGACGGCGGCAGCACCAAGACGGACGTGGTGGCGGCTGCCCGTGCCGCCCTCGGCGGACGGATCGGCCAGTTCGTCCCCAGCCATCCCATCGCCGGGGCGGAAAACAGCGGCCCGGCCGCCGCTCGTCCTGATTTGTATAACGGCAAGAAAGTGGTGGTCACGCCCCTGCCGGAGAATGGCGACGACACCCTGGACTACGTCAAGCGCGCTTGGTCCCTGTGCGGTGCGGATATTTACGAATTGACGCCGGAAGCCCACGACCGGGTATTCGCTGCCGTCAGCCACCTGCCGCACCTGCTGTCCTTTGCCCTGGTCCATGACCTGGCGGTGCGGCCGGATGCGGAGGTTTTCTTCACTTTTGCGGCCTCGGGATTCCGGGATTTCACCCGCATTGCCGCCAGCCACCCGGAAATGTGGCGGGATATCTGTCTTGCCAACCGGGAAGCCCTGATCCAGGAACTCGACAGCTATCGGGAGCAACTGGATGGCCTGCGGAAAGCCCTGGCCGAGGGCGATGGCCCTTATCTGGAAGAAGTATTCGGCTCTGCCCGGGAGGCCCGTCGCGCCTGGGCAGAGGGAAAAATGAGGTGAACAATATGATTCTGGTAACAGGGGGCGCCGGCTTCATCGGCAGCAATTTCGTCTTGGACTGGGTGGCCGGTGTGGGTGAGCCGGTGGTGAACCTGGACAAGCTGACCTACGCGGGGAATGTGGAGAATCTCGCCAGCCTCAAGGGCGATGTCCGGCACGTGTTCGTCCAGGGGGACATCGGAGACTTCGATCTCGTCTCCCGGCTCCTCGCGGAGCACCGGCCCCGGGCGGTGGTCAATTTCGCCGCCGAATCCCACGTGGACCGCTCCATCCATGGTCCCGGGGAGTTCATCCAGACCAACATCGTCGGCACCTTCAACCTCCTGGAAGCCGTGCGGGCCTACTGGGGGGGGCTGGACGGCGAAGCCAAGAGCGCTTTCCGTTTCCTTCACGTCTCCACCGACGAAGTGTACGGCTCCCTGAAGAAGGACGATCCCGCCTTCCGGGAAACGAACCGGTACGAGCCCAACAGCCCGTACTCGGCCTCCAAGGCCGCGAGCGACCACCTAGTGCGGGCCTACCACCACACCTACGGGCTGCCGGTCCTGACCACCAACTGCTCCAACAACTACGGCCCCTACCATTTCCCGGAGAAACTCATTCCGCTCGTGATCCACAACGCGCTGAACGGCCAGCCCCTGCCCATCTACGGCGACGGCCAGCAGATCCGGGATTGGCTCTACGTGAAGGACCACTGCGCCGCCATCCGCCGGGTATTGGAAGCCGGCCGGCTGGGGGAGACCTACAACGTGGGCGGCTGGAACGAGAAGGCCAACCTGGAGGTGGTGCACACCCTGTGCGCCATCCTGGACGACCTGAAGCCCCGGGCCGACGGCCAGTCCTACAAGGCGCAGATCACCTTCGTGAAGGACCGCCCCGGCCACGACCGGCGCTACGCCATCGACGCCACCAAGCTCGAGAAGGAACTGGGCTGGAAGCCGGCCGAGACCTTCGAGACCGGCATCCGCAAGACCGTGCGCTGGTACCTGGACAACCCGGGCTGGGTGGAAAACGTCACCAGCGGCGCCTACCGGCAATGGCTGGACACCCAGTACGGAGAAAAACAATGACAAGGAAAGGCATCATCCTGGCCGGCGGCTCCGGCACCCGGCTCTACCCGGTGACCCTGGCCGTTTCCAAGCAGCTCCTGCCCATCCACGACAAGCCGATGATCTACTATCCCCTGAGCACCCTGATGCTCGCCGGGATCCGGGACATCCTCATCATCTCCACTCCCCAG
>JBLNBI010000128.1:0-4227 GCA_050259815.1 Actinomycetota bacterium
GTATTGCTGGACTTCTTCGCGGTCTTCCGCTGGGTGATGATCTTCCTGGCTCTGCAGTTGGGCTTCGCCCTCATCTACTACCTCGGGCCGGATGTGAAGCAGGAATTCAAGTTCATCACCCCGGGCAGTTTCCTGGCGGTGCTGCTGGACTTCTTCGCGGTTTTCCGCTGGGTGATGATATTCCTGGCACTGCAGTTGGGCTTCGCCCTCATCTACTATCTGGGGCCGGACGTGAAGCAGGAATTCAAGTTCATCACTCCCGGCAGCATCCTGGCGGTCCTGTTGCTGATCGCCGCCTCCCTGGTCTTCAAGTTCTACGCCACCCACTTCGGCAACTACAGTGCCACCTACGGCAGCATCGGGGCGGTGATCATCTTGATGTTCTGGCTCTACATCGCCGGGCTAGTCATCCTGCTGGGCTCGGAAATCAATGCCCTGGTGGAGCACTACGCTCCCGGCGGCAAGGAGAAAGGGGAGAAGGTCGAAGGCCAGCACGGTCGCCGTGCCCCCGGCACCCCGCCTCCCCCGCCCCGCCGGAGCTGATTCAGGTCAGGGCGCCTTTTTCTCGGCCCCCGGCAAGGCCACGAAGCCGGCCGCGCCGTCGAGCCGGTCCAGGCGGATGACGATGGTCCCCTGCCCCTGGCTGCGGGCCACCAGGTAGCGGTCATCGACGCTCACCACCACGCCCGGGATGGCCTGGCCGTTCACGTAGAAATTGAGCCCCTTGCCGCTGGCCTTGCTGTCTTCAAGGACGGCATGCAGGGCATCCGGGGCCGCCAGGGCGCCCCCCGTGGCGGCCAGTCCGAAGAGGAGGGCAATGGTGCGCAAAGTCGTGTTCATGTCGATGTCCCCAAGAATGTTCGGTGTTCGGAACCGGCAGGTTGTCATAGGCGGCCGCAAATCTCAAGGGACTGTTCCGCAAGCGCTTTTCCTGCCTCGCCGACGGCCGGGACGCGCCTTCGTGTATGCTTTCGGCAACAATACCGATCGGGGATGCGGGGGAGGACACGATGCGCCATGGATTCATTCTGGGACTGCTGATTTTGCCGGCCTTCCGGGCCCTGGCCCAAGCGGGCGAGGTAACGGAAACAGACGATACGGGCCTGCTGCGGGCGGCTGTGATCCTGCTGGTCGCGTTCGTCATCCCCCTGGCCATCGGCATCTACTTCGTCCGCATCCGCCAGCTTTCGAGGAGGTCGGCCCCGGCAGCGCCCAAGCTCGACCTGGCCGCCGAAGAGGCCCGCCTGGACAATGTCGCCGCCGACCTCACCCGGGTCGAGCACGCCATGGCCCGGGGTGAAAACCCCGATCTGCGCAGCCTGCTCGAATACGCCACCCGGGTTGAAACCGCCGCCCGAAAGAAGTGGGCCCTGGCCAAGGCCGGCGACACCTCGGCCCGCAAGAAGCTGGCTCCTGCCGTAGCGGACGCCGTGCTGGCCGCCGACCAGGCCGTCGAGCTGGCCCGGCGCCTCCATGGGGACGAGGCCTTCGCCGCCTCCGGAGATCGGTCCGGCTGCTTTTTCTGCGCCCGCCCCCTGGCCAACGCCGATTCCTTCCGGCGGCTTTCCCTGAAGCGGGGCGAGGCCCGGGCCGACGTAGTGGCCTGCCCCGACTGCGCCAAACTGGCGGAGCAGGGACAAACCCCGACGGTCCGTACCGGACAGGACGGGCGCACCCACTGGAGCGAACTGCCCGGCTACGATCCCTACGCCGGCCGCCATGGCGCCAGGGCCGGTTGGCAGGACATCCCGGCTGGACGCTTCCAGCCCCAGCGCCCCCTGGCGGAGGTGGCCCACTTGGCCGGCGGCGCTGCCCTCGCCGCTGGGGCAGGGGCCGCCCTGGCGGCGCTCCCCCTCCTCGATCTGGACGCCGCAAGGGATACGGCCCTCGCCCAGGAAGCCCTCCAGGCCAGCGCCCGCCGGGCCGCAGAGCAGCGCAGCGAAACCTCCTCGACCAGCCATTTCACCGACCACTCCTGACCCCATGGCGGCACCCCGCATCGTTTTCTATGCCGTGAACGGCCTCGGCCTTGGCCACGTCACCCGTCTCCTGGCCATCGCCCGCGCCCTGCGGCGCCAGTCCCCGGAGTCGGAAATCCTGTTCATCACCTCCTCGGAGGCCGACGGCGTCATCTACCGGGAGGGCTTCGCCGCCGTGAAGCTCCCTTCCAAGACCATCCGGGAACAATGCGGCCTGGCCCGGGGCACCTACCTGAAGATGGCCCAGTCGGTCACCTGGAGCGCCCTGTCCAGCTTCAACCCGGACGTGCTGGTGGTGGACACCTTCCCGGCCGGCAGCTTCGACGAGCTGATCCCGGTGCTCGGCTGGCGCCAGAAGAATGTGTTCGTCTTCCGGGAACAGCGCCGGGACAGCTTCCAGGCGGGCCTGTTGCAGGCCACCCTGCCCCTCTACGATCTCCTCATCGTTCCCCACGACGACATCCAACAAGTGGGAGACCTGCCGGAGCCGGCCAAGGCCCGGGCCGTGGGGCCCATCCTCATCCGGGATCGCCACGAGTTGCTGTCCCGGAGGGACGCCCGCCGGGCCCTCGGCCTGCCGGAGGAGGGGATGCTCCTTTACGCCAGCTTCGGCGGCGGCGGCGATCCCGAAGCCGCCCGGGCACTGGAGCTGACCGCCCAGGCCGTGCTTTCCCTGAAGAGCGCTCATCTCGTGCTGGGTACCGGCCCCTTGGCCCGGGAAGCGCCCCGGGGAGCAGAAGGGATTACAGTCCTGAACGGACGCTATCCCATGCTCGATGTCCTGCCCGCCTTCGACGGCGCCGTCGCCGCCGCCGGCTACAACACCGTCCATGAGCTGCTGTTCGCCGGTGTGGCTTCCACCCTGGTGCCCTTCGGCCGGGGCCTGGACGACCAGGAAGCCCGCACCCGCCGGCTGGCGGAGGCCGGCGCCTGCCTGGCCTGCGCGCCATTCACCGAAGACAACCTGCGGGAAGCGGTGAATACCCTGGGCGAGGCAAGTACCCGGGAGCGGCTCGCCCGCCGGGGACAGGAACTGGTCAGGGAGAACGGAGCGGCCAGCGCCGCCCGGGCCATTCTTGAGGTCGCCTGAAGGCCGCCAGGCAGCGGCGCCTCAGGCCATGGCGCTCAGCGGATGATGCCGCCGCCCAGGCAGACCCGGGATTCGTAAAGCACCACGGACTGCCCCGGGGTCAACGCCCACTGGGGCGAAGCGAATTTCACCTGGCAGGTTTCCCCATCCACCTTTTCCACTTCGCAGGGCTGGTCGGCCGTGCGGTAGCGGGGCTTGGCGGTATAGACCCAATGGGCATGGGGTGCGCGCCCGGACACCCAGGACAGCTGCTCGGCCACCAGTTCGTCGGTGTAAAGGGCGGGATGGTCATGGCCCTGGACGACATAGAGGACATTCTTTTCCATGTCCTTGCCGGCCACGAACCAGGCGTCGTGGTCGCCGCCCCCGGGCTGGCCCTTGTCCTTGACGCCGCCGATGTGCAAGCCCTTCCGTTGCCCCAGGGTGTGGTACATGAGGCCGTCGTGCTCCCCCAGCACCTTGCCGTCGTCCAGGCGGCGGATCTCGCCCTTCTTGGGGGGCAGGTAGCGCATGAGGAATTCCTTGAAGGGCCGCTCGCCGATGAAGCAGATGCCGGTGGAGTCCTTCTTGGTGGCCACGTGCAGCCCTTCCTGCTCGGCGATCTTCCTGACTTCCCTCTTGTAGAGATCGGCCAGGGGGAAAAGGGTCTTGGAAAGCTGGGCCTGGTTGAGGCGGTAGAGGAAGTAGCTCTGGTCCTTGGTGCCGTCCTCGGCCTTCAGGAGCTGGAAGCCGCCGTCGAACTCCCGCACCCCGGCGTAGTGGCCGGTGGCGATCTTGTCGGCGCCCAGCTGCATGGCGTGGTCCAGGAAGGCCTTGAACTTGATTTCGGAATTGCACAGGATGTCCGGGTTAGGCGTGCGGCCGGCCTGGTATTCCTTGAGGAATTCGGCGAAGACCCGCTCCCGGTACTCGGCGGCGAAGTTCACCACCTCCACGTCGATGCCGATGCGGTCGGCGACGCTCATGACGTCGATGAGGTCCTGGCGGGACGAGCAATATTCCTCGGTGTCGTCGTCTTCCCAGTTCTTCATGAACAGGCCGACCACATTCCAGCCCTGGCGCTTCAGCAAGAGCGCCGCCACGGAGGAATCGACTCCGCCGGACAGGCCGACCACCACGGTTTTATTCGACATCGGGACCTTCTCCTCGCAACCAAGA
>JBLNBI010000129.1:0-8064 GCA_050259815.1 Actinomycetota bacterium
CCTTCTTCAGGCGCATAGCTCAGCTGGTTAGAGCACCACCTTGACATGGTGGGGGTCGTTGGTTCGAGTCCAATTGCGCCTACCAAACATATGAAAAGTCAGAGTGAGAGTCGGGGCGACCCGCTTCGAACTCTGGCTTTTTTGCTTTCTGGAGATGGTCATGCCGGTGATTACCCTGCCCGACGGTTCCCAACGGGCTTTTGAACAAGCGGTCACGGTCGCCGAGGTGGCGGCCAGCATCGGTGCCGGCCTCGCCCGGGCGGCCCTGGCCGGCAAGGTGGATGGCAAGCTGGTCGATACCTCCTTCCGCATCGAGGGCGATGCCAATCTGGCGATCATCACCGACAAGGATGCCGAGGGGGTGGATGTCATTCGCCACTCCGCTGCCCACCTGTTGGCCTATGCGGTGAAGGAGTTGTTCCCCGATGCTCAGGTGACCATCGGCCCGGTGATCGAAAACGGCTTCTACTACGATTTTGCCTACAAACGCCCCTTTACCCCGGAAGATCTGGAAGCCATCGAAAAGCGCATGGCCGAGCTGGCCAAGCGCGATGTCCCGGTGGCCCGGGAGGTCTGGGATCGGGACGAGGCGGTCAAGTTCTTCCTGGGGCAAGGCGAGAAGTACAAGGCCGAGCTGATCGGGGCTATTCCGGCGGGCGAGCAGGTCTCCCTCTACCGGGAAGGCGAATTCATCGATCTCTGCCGCGGCCCCCATGTACCCTCCACCGGCAAGCTCAAGGTCTTCAAGTTGATGAAGGTGGCTGGCGCCTACTGGCGCGGGGATCACCGCAACGAGCAGTTGCAGCGTATCTACGGCACTGCCTGGGCCAAGAAGGAAGATCTGGAGGCTTATCTCCATATGCTGGAGGAGGCGGAAAAGCGTGACCACCGCCGCCTGGGCAAACAATACGACCTGTTCCACATGCAGGACGAGGCGCCGGGCCTGGTTTTCTGGCATCCCAAGGGCTGGGCTGTGTGGCAGGAGATCGAGCGCTACATGCGCCAGGTATTCCGGGATAACGGCTACCAGGAAGTGCGCTGTCCCCAGATCCTGGATCGCAGCCTGTGGGAAAAGTCCGGTCACTGGGAACACTACAAGGACAACATGTTCACCACCTCGTCGGAAAATCGCGACTACGCGGTAAAGCCGATGAACTGTCCTGGTCACGTGCAGGTGTTCAATTCCCATCTGCGTTCCTATCGCGATCTGCCGCTGCGCTACGGCGAGTTCGGCTCCTGTCATCGGAACGAGGCTTCTGGTGCGCTGCACGGCCTGATGCGGGTGCGCGGCTTCGTCCAGGACGATGGCCACATTTTCTGCACCGAGGACCAGATCGAGTCCGAGGTGACCGCCTTCAACTCCCTGGTGCGGAAGGTCTATTCCGACTTCGGCTTCCACGATGTGGCAGTGAAGCTCGCCCTGCGCCCGGAGAGCCGGGTTGGTTCCGACGAGGTCTGGGACAAGGCGGAGGATGCGCTGCGCCAGGGCTTGCGGGCTTCCGGCCTGGAGTGGACCGAGTTGCCGGGTGAGGGGGCCTTCTATGGTCCCAAGATCGAGTTCCATATCAAGGATGCCATCGGCCGCTCCTGGCAGTGCGGCACCATGCAGGTGGACTTCTCCATGCCTGGCCGCCTCGGGGCTGAATATGTGGCCGGGGATGACACCCGCCGGGCGCCGGTCATGCTGCACCGGGCTATCCTGGGCTCTCTGGAACGCTTCATCGGCATTCTGATCGAAAACTACTCCGGAGCCCTGCCGCTATGGCTGGCGCCGGTGCAGGCAGTTGTGCTCAATATCTCCGAAAAGCAATCCGATTATGCCCAGGAAGTGGCCCAAACCCTGCACCAGGCGGGCTTCCGGGCCGAAGCGGATTTGCGCAATGAGAAAATTACTTATAAAATTCGGGAACATAGCGTTAACCGGCTGCCCTATCAGTTAGTTGTCGGTGACAAGGAAAAGGCGGACGGACTGGTGGCCGTGCGTACCCGCGGCGGTCAGGACCTCGGACAGATGTCTGTCGAGGCCTTGATCAAGCGACTTCAGGAAGAGGTCGCTGCGCGGAGTGGCACGGCTTAAATTTTTGTTTTCGGGAGTTAGACCATAGCTCAGAACAAGGCGCATCGCGTCAATGAAGAAATTACGGTGCCGGAGATTCGTCTCGTAGGAGAGAATTCCGAGCAGCTCGGCATTGTGAACATCAGGGCCGCCATGCAGATGGCCGAGGAAGCCGGAGTGGATCTCGTCGAGATCGCCCCCATGGCCAAGCCTCCCGTCTGCCGCCTCATGGACTACGGCAAGTTCAAGTACCAGGAGGCCAAGCGGGCCCACGAAGCCAAGCTGAAGCAGAAGCAGGTGCAGGTCAAGGAAGTCAAGCTGCGCCCGGGTACCGACGAAAACGATTACCAGATCAAGCTCAGGAACATGACCCGTTTCCTGGAAGAAGGCGACAAGGTCAAGGTGACCCTGCGCTTCCGGGGGCGGGAAATGGCGCACCAGGAGTTCGGTATGCGCCAGTTGGAGCGGATCAAGGCTGATCTCGAGGCCGTTGGCCAGGTCGAGCAGATGCCGAAGATGGAAGGGCGCCAGATGATCATGGTCATCGGCCCCAGCAAGAAAGCAGTGAAATAAGCAACAAGAAGTTTCAACAAGTGACGTTGGGTTTGAAAAGTGTTCCCGCCGGGAAACACCTGACGGCATGTCATTAAGGAGCATTAAATGCCCAAAATGAAGACCAAGAGCGGTGCCAAGAAGCGCTTCCAAGTGCGCGCCGGCGGCAGCATCAAGCGCTCGCAGGCGTTCAAGCGCCACATCCTGACCAAGAAGACCACCAAGAGCAAGCGTCAACTGCGCGGCATGACTGGTGTTCACGAGCGCGACGCAGCTGCCGTCCGCGCCATGATGCCCTACGCGTAAGGAGATAAGAGATGCCTCGAGTTAAACGTGGTGTAACGGCTCGCGCCCGTCACAAGAAGATTCTGGTCCAGGCCAAGGGTTACCGCGGTCGTCGGAAGAACGTATACCGCATCGCCAAGCAGGCGGTGATGAAGGCCGGTCAGTACCAGTACCGTGACCGTCGTCAGCGCAAGCGTCAGTTCCGCTCCCTGTGGATCGCCCGTATCAACGCGGCGGCCCGTCAGCTGGGCATGAAGTACAGCACCCTCATGAACGGCCTGAAGAAGGCGAACATCGAAGTCGACCGCAAGGTTCTGGCCGACCTCGCCGTCTTCGACCAGCCGGCCTTTGCTGCTCTCGCCAATCAAGCGAAAGCACAGCTCGGCGCCTGAGCATCAATGTAGTAACGAAAAGGAGGCGCAAGCCTCCTTTTTTAGTTTCAGCCGCCGCTTTGCGGCTTCTTGTCGGCCGCGCCGACTTGAGCCTTCACTGGAACCGGCGTTTTGTTGGTGGAGCGTATGGATAATCTCGATTCCCTCGTCGGCGAAGCCCAAGCAGCCTTCGCCGCCATTTCCGATCCCGATGCCCTGGAGCAGGCCAAGGCCCGCTACCTGGGAAAGAGCGGTCAGATCACCGAACTCCTGAAGGGCCTGGGCAAGCTGCCGCCGGAAGAAAAGAAATCCGCCGGCGCCGCCATCAACCGCGCCAAGGAAGCCGTCGAGGCCGCCCTGAATGCCCGCCGGGAAGACATCAAGCGGGCCGCCCTCGAAGCTCGCCTGGCGGAGGAGGCCCTGGACGTCACCCTGCCGGGCCGGGCTGAAGTCCGCGGCGGTCTGCATCCGGTGACCCGCACCCTGGAGCGTATCGAAGCCCTATTCCGTTCCATCGGCTTCGAAGTGGCCGACGGCCCGGAAATCGAGACCGATTTCCACAATTTCACCGCCCTGAACACCCCGGAAGACCATCCGGCCCGTTCCATGCACGACACCTTCTACCTTCAGGACGAGTCCGGAAAGGTGGAGGAGGGCGTGCTGCTGCGGACCCATACCAGCCCCATCCAGGCCCGCTACATGCAGGCCCACGTGGCCAAGTACGGCCACCTGGAATCCATGCCGGAAATCCGCATCATCGCCCCGGGCCGGGTTTACCGGGTCGATTCCGATGCTACCCATTCCCCCATGTTCCACCAGGTGGAAGGTCTGTGGGTGGGCGAGGGGGTTTCCTTTGCCGATTTGAAGGGCGTGGTGGCCGATTTCCTGCGCCGCTTTTTCGAGAGCGACGACCTCAAAGTCCGTTTCCGTCCCTCCTTCTTCCCCTTCACCGAGCCCTCCGCCGAAATCGACGTGGCCTTCATGAGCGGCCCGCTGGAAGGGCGCTGGCTGGAAATCGCCGGTTGCGGCATGGTGCATCCGAACGTGCTGCGCATCGCCGGCATCGATCCGGAGAAGTACACCGGCTTCGCCTTCGGCTTCGGACCTGATCGGCTGACCATGCTGCGCTACGGCGTCAATGACCTGCGTCTCTTCTTCGAAGGCGACCTGCGTTTCCTGCGCCAATTCGTGTGATCAGTGGCGGTTCCGATGAATAATTGGTTCGAGGGATTCGCTCAGACCAAGGCGTACGACCTGCTCATGCGCCTCCCCATCCTGACTTTCAATGGCTATTTTCTGGTCAGGGAAGTCCGGAATCTGTGGGGCTATCTGGGCGAGCATTCGGCCTGGGGGCCGACCCTTGTAGATGTCCTGCTCAATACGGCATCCCGGCTCGCGATTATCGGATTCATCGGGCTGCTTTTCGTTTTCCACCTGCTTCGAGCTCGTCCCATCCTGAAGTCCCAGGGCGTCATGCCCCGGCTGGTCGCGATCATCGGGGTGGTGCTGGTCCTCGGTTGGGCATGGCTGCCCCGGCCTGCCTCCGATCCTGCGTTCGACATGGCGGCCATGTTGGTCATTCTTATGGGCAACCTGCTGTCGGTGGTGTCCGTCATCCATCTGGGGCGGTCCCTCAGCGTCATGCCGGAAGCCCGTAGGCTGGTGATGTCCGGACCGTATGGACTGGTCCGCCACCCCCTTTATCTGGCGGAGGGGATTTCCCTGGTGGGGATTGCCATCGCGTTCCGGTCGTGGCCGGCCATGGTGTTGGTGGTGGCTAATTTCGCCTTCCAGATCGCCCGTGCCCGGTACGAGGAAGGCGTCCTTGTCAAAGCTTTTCCGGAATATGGCGGCTACAAAGAACGGACGCCCATGATCGTCCCGTCCGTCCAGGGACTGAAGGCCGGCTTCTCCGGCGCCTTCGGGTTCTGGCGCCTGGGCCTTGGCGTGATCGCGGTGACCCTTGGGTGCGCCTGGGGTTTGGCTGTCGGGGTGTTCGGTGAGCGCTATTTTCCCGTGGTGGAAACCGTCTATCCGGAGCTGACCATGCGGGTCCTGACCAAGCCGAGCACGTCCCCAGAGGCCTGCCGGCAGGTTTTGGAAAAGTACAGCGCGGAATACGAAAAGCGTTGCCCGACCTGCCCCAAGGGCAAGCTGGATTGCCGCCCCCAGCTTTCTGCCGACGATGAGGCCATCCTGCTCGGCCGCGCCGCTTCCAAGGTGTACCTGAGGCAGGACGATTCCAGCATCGTCATCGAGGGCCGGAACCCGGGTGAGTCCGTCGCTGTGTGCCGCACCATGGCCGATGCGCTGGCCAAGGCAAAGGTTGCCAAGGTTCTCCAGTGTCGCGGACCTGGAACAGATACTTAGGGGGACGGGCCTGGTTTTCCGTCCCTGTCGATCAAATCAAGATGACATTTTTCTTCTGGCGATAATATGAAATTTTCCGAATCCTGGCTGAGAACCCTCGTCAATCCGCAACTGTCGAGCGAGGAGCTTTCCCATCTTCTCACCATGGCCGGCCTCGAAGTCGAGGAACTGGATCCGGTGGCTCCCGCCTTCAGCAACGTGGTCGTTGCCCGGGTGCTGGAAGTCAACAAGCATCCGGATGCCGACCGGCTCAACGTCTGTCGCGTCGATATCGGTAGCGGCGAACCGAAAGTCATCGTCTGCGGCGCTCCCAATGTGGCTGCCGGCCTGCGGGTGCCTTGCGCGCTGCCGGGAGCTGTCCTGCCCGGCGGCTTCACCATCAAGGTGGCCAAGGTGCGCGGCATCGAATCCTCCGGGATGCTCTGTTCCGCCAAGGAACTGGGCATCGCCGAAGACGCCTCCGGACTCCTGGTGCTGCCGGAGGATGCGCCCGTCGGCCAGCCGATTCGGGAATACCTCGAGTTGGACGACCAGCTTTTCACCCTTAAGCTCACCCCCAATCGCGCGGACTGCCTGTCGCTGACCGGCATCGCCCGGGAAGTGGCGGCCATTACCGGTACGCCGGCTCAGTTGCCGACTGTCCCGGAAGTGCCGGCGACCGGCAGCAAGCGCCGGGAGGTCGTGCTGGATGCTCCGCTGGCCTGCCCGTTGTACTGCGGCCGTGTCATTTCCGGCGTCAATGCCAAGGCGCCGACGCCGGAATGGATGAAGCGCCGTCTGGAGCGCAGCGGTATCCGTTCCATCTCCGCCCTGGTGGATGTTACCAACTACGTCATGCTGGAACTGGGGCAGCCCCTCCATGCTTTCGACAATACCAAGCTCGACGGCGCCATCCACGCCCGCATGGCCAAGCCGGGAGAGAAGCTCCTGCTCCTCAACGAGCAGACCATCGATGTTGACGCCGACGTCCTGATGATCGCCGACGACGCCAAGCCCCTGGCCATGGCCGGCATCATGGGCGGTGAGGAGAGCGGCATCACCCTGGAAACCACCGAACTCTTCCTGGAGTCGGCCTTCTTCACGCCCAAGGCGATCGCCGGTCGGGCCCGCCGCTACGGGTTCGGTTCCGACGCCTCCCATCGTTTCGAGCGGGGTGTCGACTTCGGCGGCACCCGCCGTGCTATCGAAAGGGCCACCCGCCTGATCCTCGACATCTGTGGCGGTGAATCCGGTCCCGTGGTCGAGGCCGCCGCGCCGCTCCCCGAGCGCAAGCCGGTACGCCTGCGCACCAGCCGTGCCACCCGGGTGCTGGGTATGTCCTTCACTGCTGACGCCATCGCCACGTTGTTCAAGGGATTGGACCTCTCCTTCGTGCAGGAGGGCGGCGACTTCCTGGTCACTCCGCCCAGCTGGCGTTTCGACATTGAGATCGAAGAGGATCTGATCGAGGAAATCGCCCGCCTCCACGGCTACGACAACGTTCCTGCTCCCGCCCCCCGCGGATCCCTGGCGATGATGCCCCAGACCGAGGGGCAGCGGCCAGTTCAGCCCATCCGCCAGATTCTGGTGGATCGTGGCTACCAGGAAGTGGTCAATTTTGCCTTTGTCGAGGAGTCCTGGGAAAAGGATTTTGCTGCCAACGGCAACCTGATCCGCCTGGCGAATCCCATCGCCAGCCAGATGGCCGTGATGCGCTCGAACCTGTTCGGCGGGCTGGTGGCCAATCTCGTGACCAATCTGCGGCGCAAACAAAGCCGCGTGCGGCTGTTCGAAACCGGCCGCTGCTTCCAGCGCCAAGCTCAAAGTGGTCCGGTGGAAGGCTTCTTCCAGCCTTGGCGCCTGGCCGGCCTGGCCTATGGCGGCGCCCTGCCGGAAGGTTGGGGTAGCGACGGCCGCAAGGTCGATTTCTTCGATGTGAAGGGCGACCTGGAAGCCCTGTTGGCGCCTTTGGCTGCGCGGTTCGAGAAGGCCGCTCATCCGGCGCTCCATCCGGGACGCTCGGCGCGGGTCTCCATGGACGGCAAGGAAATCGGCTGGGTAGGCGAACTCCATCCCCAGTGGGTTCAGAAGTACGAGCTGCCCCAGCCGCCGGTCGTTTTCGAGATTGATCTGGATGCCGCCAAGGCCGCCCGTCTGCCGGCCTATGCGGAAGTCTCCAAGTTCCCCCCGGTAATTCGGGATTTGGCCATTGTTGTGGATCAAAAGATCGATTTGCAGCAAATTCTTGACGGCCTCCGGAGCACTGTTCCGGCCATGGTTCAGGACATCCAGCTGTTCGATGTGTACGCCGGAAAGGGTGTTCCAGAAAGCAAAAAAAGTCTTGCGTTTCGTATAGTTATGCAAGATACTCAACGCACTTTGCAAGATTTGGAAGTCGATGCTGCAGTGCAGCAACTGATGGCCTACCTGGAGCAAAATTTCTCTGCCCAA
>JBLNBI010000130.1:0-17769 GCA_050259815.1 Actinomycetota bacterium
GCGGGCATTGCGGAGGGCTACGCGGCCGGCGATGCGCTCGATGTCGGCGATGCCCTTCAGCTCGGTCCGCACCTCGTAGGCCAGACGGCCGTAATCCTCCAGCAGGTACTCCACCGCGAACTGGCGGCCGGCGGGAATGGAGCGCTCCCGCAGGGGGTGGTGCAGGGTGTGGCGGAGCAGCCGGGAGCCCATGCTGGTGACGCAACGGTCCAGCAGGGAGAAGAGGGTGGGACTGGGCTGGCCGCGCAGGGTTTCGGTCAGTTCCAGGTTGCGCCGGGTGGCGGTGTCGAGGCCCAGGTAGGCGCCTTCCAGTTCGACGTTTAGCGACTGGACATGGGGCAGGGCCTGGGCCTGGGTGGCCTGGGCGTATTGGAGCAGGGCGCCTGCCGCGGCGATGGCCGGGCGCAGGGCGTCGGCGCCGAAACCGGCCAGGGAGGCAATCTTGAAATGGTCGCAGAGGAGGCGACGGGCGCTGTCGAATTCGAAATACCAGTCGGGCTGCCGGGTGCGGGCGCATTCCAGGATGAAGTCGGGCACCAGGGATTCGGGCAGCAGCACCTCCGCCGGGCGGATGCGCTCCAGGGTGGTGGGCAACTGGTCTGCCGGTACTTCGGTCAAAATAAATTCACCGCTGGCGAGGTTCAAGCGAGCGAGGCCGGCGGTCTGGCGGCTGGTGGTCAGCGCCAGGAGCCAGTTGTCCCGCTTGTCGTCGAGTAGCGCCGCGTCGGTGAGTGTGCCCGGGGTGACGATGCGGGACACCGCCCGCTCCACCGGTCCCTTGCTGGTGGCCGGATCGCCCACCTGTTCGCAGATCACCACCGACTCGCCCAGCTTCACCAGTCGGGCCAGGTACTGTTCGAGGGCGTGAAAAGGCACCCCCGCCATCTTGATGGGCACCCCGGCGGACTGGCCCCGGGTGGTGAGGGTGATGTCCAGGAGCCGGGCCGCCTTCTCGGCGTCCTCGTAGAACAGCTCGTAGAAATCGCCCATGCGGTAGAAGAGCAGGGTGTTCGGATGCTGCGCTTTCAATGCCAGGTATTGGCGCATCATCGGAGTGTGCTTTTCGAGGTCCCGCAGGGTGTCTTTGTTGTCTGGAATTTTCATGGCTCAAGCATCTTCGGACGGCTGGGGCCGGAACTGACCGGCGCCGGTAAACCCGCCATTATCCAACGTAAGGGGCATGTCAGGTAGTACAGCCGAAATGACGGGAATAAAGTGCCATGCCGCCAGGGTGCGCCTGCCGATGGCGTTTGATAGGATTTGCAACCATGAAGCATCCCGCCCGCATCTGCGTCACCCGCCATGGCGAAACCGACTGGAACGTCAGGGGTATTCTCCAGGGTTGGTCCGACATACCGATCAACGACCAGGGGCGCCGTCAGGCCCGGGGGATGGCGGCCCTGTTTGCCGATGCCGGGTTCGAAGCGGTCTGGGCGAGCCCCCTGTTGCGGGCCCGGGAAACTGGCGAAATCATCGCCGCCGCCCTGGGTCTGCCGCCCCCCGCCAGCCACGAGGGGCTGAAGGAAAGGTGCTTCGGCGCCATCCAGGGGGTTCCGAAGAGCGAGTTGGCCGACCTTAATCCCCTGCTGCTTCAACAGATTCTGCGCCGCAATCCGGCAGCGGAATTCGAGAACGGGGAATCGATGGATGAGTTCGCCGACCGGGTCCTCGGCGCCCTCGCCGAGATCGGAGTCAGGCATCCGGGCGGCCGGGTCCTGGTCGTCACCCACGGTTGGGGGTTGGACGTGGTCATGCGCCAAGTCCGCGGATTGCCCCGCAGCGCCATCCTGAACCTGAAACGGAAGAACGGCGACAGCCTGTGGATCGAAGTGACGCCGGCGGGAGAGTGCCGCCTGCCGGAGGATGCCCCGGCAGGCGTTTGACCAGGGTTCCTGGTCAGGCGGCCGGGGACAGGTTGTCCTGGACGATCTTCAGGAGCGGGGCGAAGACCTTCGGGGTGCCGGCCACGATATTGCCGCTTTCCAGGTAGCTCGCTTCGCCCTGGAGGTCGCTGACCAGGCCGCCGGCTTCGGAAATGATCAGGGCGCCCGCCGCCATGTCCCAGGGGGAGAGGCCGAATTCCCAGAAGCCGTCGTAGCGGCCGCAGGCCACGTAGGACAGGTCCAGGGAGGCGGCGCCGGGACGGCGCAGGCCGGCGGTCTTCTGGGTCAGTTCCTTGAAGATGGCCAGGTACCGGTCCACCTTGTCGAAACTGCGATAGGGGAAGCCGGTACCGATGAGGGAGTCCTGCAGCTTGGTGCGCTTGGAAACCCGGATGCGCCGCTCGTTCAGGAAGGCGCCGGCGCCCTTGGTAGCGGTAAACAGCTCGTTGCGGTTGGGGTCGAAGACCACCGCCTGTTCCACCACGCCGTTCTTGGCCAGGGCGATGGACACCGCGTACTGGGGAAGGCCGTGGATGAAGTTGGTGGTGCCGTCCAGGGGGTCGATGATCCACTGGAAGTCGGCGTCCCGATTGCCCTTGCCGGCGGTCTCGCCGGACTCCTCTGCTAGAATGCCGTAATTCGGATAGGCCTCCTGCAGGGTCTCGATGATGGCCGCTTCGGCCGCCTTGTCCACCTCGGTGACGAAGTCGTTGGGCTGCTTGGTGGCGACCTTGAGAAGGTCGAGGTCGTTGGAAGCGCGGTTGATGATCTGGCCGGCGCGGCGCGCGGCCTTGATGGCGATATTCAGGGCAGGATGCATGGCTTAAAGAACTGAACGGGCAGCGATATGCTGCCCGTGTCATTTAGGAAAACGCTAATTTTACTATGAACCCGACCAACCTGCTTTCCCGTATTCGCGTCGTCCTCTGTCGGCCCAGCCACCCCGGCAATATCGGAGCGGCGGCCCGGGCCATGAAAACCATGGGAATCTCCCGGTTGTGCCTGGTCAATCCCAAGCAATTTCCTGATCCAGAGGCCGATACCCGGGCCACCGGCGCCGTGGATGTCCTGGCGGCGGCCCAGGTGTGCGGCAGCCTGGACGAGGCCCTGGCCGGCACCGTCTTCGCGGTCGCCCTGTCGGCCCGGTCGCGGGACCTGGGGCCGGTGCCCAAGCAAGCCCGGGAAGCGGTGGCCGAATTGCTTGCCGAGGCCGAGCGGGGTGAAGTGGCGCTGGTCTTCGGCAACGAGACGGTTGGGCTCACCAACGACGAGCTGCAGCGCTGCCACGTGGCCGCCACCATCCCCACCAATCCGGATTTCAGTTCCCTCAACCTCGGGGCTGCCGTCCAGGTGCTGTGCTATGAGGCACGCATGGGAGCGTTCAGCGGCCGTCCGGAGATCAGCGACCGGACCACGCCCTTTTCCTCTCCGTCTGCCTCCCACGAGGAAGTGGAGGGTCTTTACTCCCACCTGGAAAAGGTGATGACCGAGACCGGCTTCTACAACCCGGCCCAGCCCGGCCGGCTCATGCCCAAGCTGCGCCGGTTGTTCGGCCGCGCCCGCCTGGAAAAGGACGAAATCAACATCCTGCGGGGCATCCTGGCGGCGACCCAGGAGAAGACAGGCTATGGCCGAAAGTCATAAGTTTTTGAACAATAGCTGACAAAATAAGTCGAGTATTTTACAATTCGCCCAAAATTTATAAGGGGATTACCTAAGCCATGTTCCGGCACCTGCGCGAAGACATTCGTTCGGTATTCGACCGCGATCCCGCGGCGCGCTCGTTCTGGGAGGTGCTCACCTGTTATCCAGGCATCCATGCCCTGATGCTGCACCGCTTGGCCCATTGGCTGTGGGGGCACCGGCTACGCTGGCTGGCCCGCTTCACCGCCCACGTCTCCCGCTTTTTCACCGGCATCGAAATCCACCCGGGCGCCACCATCGGCCGGCGCTTCTTCATCGACCACGGCATGGGGGTGGTGATCGGCGAGACCGCCCTGATCGGCAACGACGTCACCCTGTACCACGGGGTCACCCTGGGTGGGACCTCCTGGAACAAGGGCAAGCGCCACCCCACCCTGGAAGACGGGGTGGTGATCGGGGCCGGGGCCAAGATCCTGGGGCCCATCACCATCGGCAAGGGGGCCAAGGTAGGGTCCAACGCGGTGGTCACCAAGGCCGTCCCTGCGGGGGCCACGGCGGTGGGCAACCCGGCCCGCATCATCGACGATACGGAAAGGGCCCGGCAGCGCCAGGCCCAGGCCGAGAAGATGGGCTTTTCCGCCTACGCCCTGGCCAACGACCAGGACGATCCTCTCACCAAGGCCATCCACGGCCTCCTGGACCACGCGGCCGAGACCGACCGGCGGCTCGCCACCCTGCTCAAGGAGCTGGAAGCCCAGGGGGTGAAGTGCGACGAAAAGGTGTTGGCCGCCGATCACTTCGATCCGCAATACCTGAGCAAAATAGTTGACTAATTTCTACTGGGTTAGATATAGTTGACTGAAATGGTCGGATATTACCCAGGAGGAGAGCAATGCGACTGACAACCAAAGGGCGTTTCGCCGTCACAGCCATGGTGGACCTCGCTCTGCGCGGTGAAGAAGGGCCGGTGGCCCTGGCCGGCATCAGCGAGCGGCAGCAGATTTCCCTGTCCTACCTGGAGCAGCTTTTCGGCAAGTTGCGCCGCCACCGGCTGGTGGATAGCGTGCGCGGCCCCGGCGGCGGCTATTGCATCGCCCGGCCCCTGGCCCAGGTTTCCGTGGCCGACATCATTCGCGCGGTGGACGAGCCCCTGGACGCCACCCAGTGCGGCGGCAAGGAAAACTGCCAGGAAGAGCACCGCTGCATGACCCACGACCTGTGGGCCACCCTGAACAGCAAGATGTACGAATACCTGGCCTCGGTTTCCCTGGGTGATCTGGTGATCAAGCAGCGCCAGAAGAATGGCAGCGTCGCCGTGCTGGAGGACCAGCGCCGCGCCGGTCCCCACCCCAAGCCCCGCCGCGACCGGACCGCTGCCGTAGCCTAAGTCGTATGTTTGCCCCGGCCTACCTCGACCACAACGCCACCACGCCCCTCGACCCGGCGGTGCTGGAGGCCATGCTGCCCTGGCTTCGGGAACAGTATGGCAACGCCTCCAGCCGCCACGAGTACGGGCGGGCGGCGCGCCGCGCCATTGACGAGGCGCGGCAGCAGGTGGCGGCGGCCGTCGGCGCCCATCCTACCGAAGTGGTGTTCACCAGCGGCGGGAGCGAGGCCAACAACCTTTTCCTGAAGGGGGCTGCGGCTTCCTTTAAGCCGGGACTGCTGGCCGTCAGTGCAGTGGAGCATCCCTGCGTGATCAAGCCGGCTGAGCAATTGGCCCGCCAGGGCTGGCAAGTACGGAAAATCGCCGTGGACGGGGCGGGACAGATCGTTCCGGCCGACTACGCCGACGTATTGGCCCAGAAGCCGCGCCTCCTGTCCGTGATGACCGCCAACAACGAGACCGGAGTGGTCCAGGACGTGGCGGCCCGGGCGACAGAAGCCCGCGCCACTGGCGCCTGGTTCCATACCGACGCGGTGCAGGCCCTGGGCAAGCTGCCCATCGACTTCCGCTGCCTCAACGCGGCCGGCGTCCATGCCATGACGGTATCCGCCCACAAGGCCTACGGCCCCAAGGGCGCGGCGGCCTTGGTGGTGGACAAGCGGGTGGAGTTGCAGCCGCTCATCGCCGGCGGCGGCCATGAGCGGGGATTGCGTTCCGGTACGGAAAACGTGGCGGCGATCGTCGGATTCGGGGCCGCCTGCGAATTGGCTGCTTCCCGGCTGGAAGCCTTGCCCCGGCATCTGGCGGCGTTGCGCGCCCGCCTGGAAGCCGGCCTGGCCGGGCTCGGGGCGACGGTTTTCGGGGCAGAGGCCGAGCGCCTGCCCAACACCAGCTATTTCGCCTTCCCGAACGTGGATGGCGAAACCCTGGTGGGCAAGCTGGACCGCGCCGGTTTTGCGGTAGCAAGCGGCGCCGCCTGCTCCAGCGCCAACCCGGAGCCGTCCCATGTGCTCCAGGCCATGGGCGTCGCGCCGGAAGTGGCGCGGGGTGCGGTGCGGGTCAGCCTGGGGGCCGGCAACACCGAGCGGCAGATCGATGAATTCATTTTCGCCCTGCAGAAGACACTTGAGCACTTGCAGGGACTGACGGCCATCGCCGTCTGATTTGGAGAACGAGGGAAATAATGAAACTACCCATTTACCTGGATTACTCGGCAACGACTCCCGTCGATCCCCGGGTGGCCGAAAAGATGATCCCTTACCTGGTGGAAAAATTCGGCAATCCGGCTTCCCGCTCCCACAGCTTCGGCTGGGAGGCGGATGCGGCCGTGGAAGAGGCGCGGGAGCAGGTGGCTGCCCTGGTGAATGCCGATTCCAAGGAAATCATCTGGACCTCCGGGGCAACCGAATCCAATAACCTGGCCATCAAGGGTGCCGCCAACTTCTACGGCAACACCAAGGGCAAGCACATCATCACCGTCAAGACCGAGCACAAGGCGGTCCTCGACACCGTCCGGGAACTGGAGCGCCAGGGTTTCGAGGCCACTTACCTGGATGTCCAGGACAACGGCCTGGTGGACCTGGAAGCCTTCAAGGCCGCCATCCGTCCCGACACCGTGCTGGCCTCGGTCATGTTCGTGAATAACGAAATCGGCGTCATCCAGCCCATCGAGCAACTGGGCGAAATCTGCCGGGAGAAGGGCGTGATCTTCCACGTGGACGCCGCCCAGGCGACCGGCAAGGTGGAGATCGATCTGTCCAAGCTGAAAGTGGACCTGATGAGCTTCTCCGCCCACAAGACCTACGGACCCAAGGGCATCGGCGCCCTCTACGTGCGCCGCAAGCCCCGTATCCGCCTGGAAGCCCAAATGCACGGCGGCGGCCATGAGCGGGGTTTCCGTTCCGGTACCCTGGCTACCCACCAGATCGTCGGCATGGGCGAAGCCTTCCGCATCGCCAGGGAAGAGATGGCCGAGGAGAACAAGCGCATCGGCAAGCTGCGGGACCGCCTGCTCCACGGCCTGAAGGACATCCAGCACGTCTACGTGAACGGCGACCTGGAACACCGGGTGCCCCACAACCTGAACATGAGCTTCGCCTATGTGGAAGGCGAGTCCATGATCATGGCCATCAAGGACCTGGCGGTTTCCTCCGGTTCTGCCTGCACCTCGGCCAGCCTGGAGCCGTCCTACGTGCTCCGTGCCCTGGGCCGGGACGACGAGCTGGCCCACAGCTCCATCCGCTTCACCCTCGGCCGCTTCACCACCGAGGAAGAGGTGGACTACGCGGTGGATCTCCTGCACAAGAAGATCGGCAAGCTGCGGGAACTGTCGCCCCTGTGGGAAATGGTCCAGGAAGGCATCGATTTGAGTACCGTCCAGTGGGCGGCGCATTAAGTATTTAAGGAGAACGATATGAGCTACAGCGTCAAAGTCATCGACCATTACGAGAATCCGCGCAACGTCGGCTCCTTCACCAAGGAAGAAGAGGGCGTGGGCACCGGCATGGTGGGCGCCCCGGCCTGCGGCGACGTGATGAAGCTGCAGATCAAGGTGAACAAGTCCGGCGTCATCGAGGACGCCAAGTTCAAGACCTACGGCTGCGGTTCTGCCATCGCCTCCTCGTCCCTGGTGACCGAGTGGGTGAAGGGCAAGACCGTCGATCAGGCCCTGGAGATCAAGAACACCGAGATCGCCGAGGAACTGGCCCTGCCGCCGGTGAAGATCCACTGTTCCATCCTGGCCGAGGACGCCATCAAGGCGGCCGTGGCCGACTACAAGAAAAAGCACGGGGAGTGACCCATGGCTGTAACCCTGAGTGAAAAGGCGGCAAAGCACGTTTCCAACTACCTGACCCGGCGGGGCAAGGGCGTCGGCCTGCGCCTCGGGGTGCGGACCAGCGGCTGTTCCGGCATGGCTTACAAGCTGGAGTTCGTGGACGAGGTGACGCCTGATGACGTGATGTTCGAGAGCCATGGCATCAAGGTGTTCGTCGATCCCAAGAGCTTGCCGTACCTGGACGGCACCGAACTGGACTTTGCCCGGGAAGGCTTGAACGAAGGGTTCAAGTTCAACAACCCCAATGTCAAAGACCAGTGCGGCTGCGGCGAGAGCTTCAACGTGTAAGCTGGCTTGGCGGGGCGTTGTTCCCGCGCTTGCCGTACTGATCGTACTGTCTGCACGCGGGGCGCCTAGCCCCGCCTTCGCTTTGAGGTGAGTGGTGGATTTCACCGCCGATTTTTTCTCGCTATTCGAACTGCCCCGGGCCTTCCAGCTGGATTCGTCCGAACTGGATGCCCGCTACCGGGAAGTCCAGGCCCAGGTTCATCCCGACCGCTTCGCCCATGCGGGCGAGGCGGAGCGGCGCCTGTCCATGCAGTGGGCAACCCGGGCCAACGAGGCCTACCAGACCCTGAAGAAGCCCCTGGAGCGGGCGAAATACCTGCTCCACCTGGCCGGCCACGATATCCAGGCCGAGAGCAATGTGGCCATGCCGGCGGATTTCCTCGGGGAGCAGATGGAGTGGCGGGAGGCGGTGGCGGAAGCCCGCGGCGGACGCGATCACCATGAGTTGGAGCGTCTTTATCACCGGCTGAAGGGGGACATTGCCCATCGCTACGATGAGCTCGCCCGCTTGCTGGACGAAGCGCGGGATATCGAGACGGCGGCCGATCGGGTACGCCGCCTCATGTTCCTCGAAAAACTGTTGCACGAAATCGATGACGCCCTGGCGTCTCTGGACGAATAAGAAAATATGGCCCTATTTCAGATTGCCGAGCCGGGCGAGTCGGCGGCACCCCATGAACACAAACTAGCCATCGGCATCGACCTGGGCACCACCAATTCCCTGGTGGCCACGGTGCGCAGCGGCATTTCCGTCGTTCTCAACGACGAGCACGGCCGGCCCCTGCTGCCTTCGGTGGTGCGCTACCGTCCGGATGGCAGCACGGAAATCGGCTACGAGGCCCAGGTGCGCCAGGCCGCCGACCCCAAGAACACCATCAGTTCCGTCAAGCGTTTCATGGGCCGGGGCCTGAAGGACATCGCCCACGTCGAGTCCATGCCCTATGACTTCGCCGATGCGCCGGGCATGGTCAAGCTGAAGACCTGTGCCGGGCAGAAGAGCCCGGTGGAAGTGTCGGCGGAAATCCTCAAATGCCTGAAGGCCCGGGCCGAGACTGCCCTGGGGGGCGAGTTGGTGGGGGCTGTCATCACCGTTCCCGCCTATTTCGACGACGCCCAGCGCCAGGCCACCAAGGATGCCGCCAAGCTGGCCGGCCTCAATGTCCTGCGCCTCCTCAATGAGCCCACGGCTGCGGCCATCGCCTACGGCCTCGACAATGCCGCCGAGGGCATCTACGCCGTCTATGACCTGGGCGGCGGCACCTTCGATATTTCCATCCTGAAGCTCACCAAGGGCGTCTTCGAGGTGCTGGCCACCGGCGGCGACTCGGCCCTGGGGGGCGACGATTTCGACCAGCGCATCTTCTGCTGGAGCATCGAGCAGGCCGGCCTGCAGCCCGTGTCTCCCCAGGACGCCCGGCTCCTCATGACCCGCGCCCGGGAAGCCCAGGAATTCCTCACCTACCATCCCGAAGCGCCCATCACCGCCAAGCTGTCTACCGGCGAGCTGATCGATGTCCGCCTCGATGTGGATACCTTTGCCAGCATCACCCAGACCCTGATTTCCAAGACCCTGCAGGCCGTGAAAAAGGCCCTGCGGGACGCCGGTCTGCGGCCGGAGGACGTCAAGGGCGTGGTCATGGTGGGCGGCGCTACCCGCATGCCCCAGGTGCAGAAGGCGGTGGGCGATTTCTTCCGCCAGGAACCCCTGACCAACCTGGACCCGGACAAGGTGGTGGCCCTGGGCGCCGCTACCCAGGCCAACCTGCTGGTGGGCAACAAGACCGGCCAGGACGACTGGCTGCTCCTGGATGTCATTCCCCTGTCCCTGGGCCTGGAAACCATGGGCGGGCTGACCGAGAAGGTCATCACCCGCAATTCCACCATTCCCGTGGCTCGCGCCCAGGAATTCACCACCTTCAAGGACGGCCAGACGGCCATGGCCATCCACGTCGTCCAGGGGGAACGGGAACTGGTGTCCGACTGCCGGTCCCTCGCGCGCTTTGAACTGCGGGGCATTCCGCCCATGGTGGCCGGCGCAGCCCGCATTCGGGTGACCTTCCAGGTGGATGCCGACGGCCTCCTGTCCGTCACGGCCCGGGAGCAGACCACCGGCGTCGAGGCCAGCGTCACCGTGAAGCCGTCCTACGGCCTGTCCGACGACGAGATCGCCGGCATGCTCCAGGATTCCATGGAACACGCCAAGGACGACGCCTTCCAGCGCGCCCTCAAGGAAGCCCAGGTGGAGGCCCAGCGCATGATCGAGGCCACCGAGGCGGCTCTTAAAGAAGATGCCCACCTGCTGTCCAAGGACGAGATCGCCAAGATCGAGGGGGCCATCGCCAAGCTGGCCGAAGCCATGGCTGGGGAGAACCGCCGAGTCATCAATATCGCCATGGACGACCTCTCCTTCGAGACCCAGGAATTCGCCCATCGGCGCATGGACCAGAGCATCAAGCGGGCCCTGGCCGGCCGCAAGGTGAATGAGATCAAGATGGAGGGAGAATCGTGACCCAAGTTATCGTGTTGCCCCACGTGGAGCTGTGCCCCGACGGCGCGGTGATCGAAGCCGAGCCCGGCAAGTCCATTTGCCAGACCCTGCTGGAGAACGACATCCTGATCGAGCACGCCTGCGAGATGTCCTGCGCCTGCACCACCTGCCATGTCATCGTCCGGGAGGGTTACGATTCCCTGGAACCGGCCGAGGAGGAGGAAGAGGATCTGCTGGACAAGGCCTGGGGCCTGGAACCCCATTCCCGCCTGTCCTGCCAGGCGGAGGTGGCGGATGCGCCCCTGGTGGTGGAGATTCCCCGCTACAGCATCAACATGGCCAAGGAAGGACACACAAAAAAATGAAATGGACCGACGTTAACGACATCGCCATCGAGCTGTCCGAAGCCTATCCCGACCGGGATCCCCTGCGGGTCAACTTCGTGGACCTCCGGGATTGGGTCATGGCCCTTCCCGGCTTCAATGACGATCCCAAGCACTGCGGCGAGAAAATCCTCGAAGCCATCCAGCAGGCCTGGATCGACGAGGTTTCCTAAGCCGGATCCCCAAGCCAGGCCCGGAGCAGGGTGACCACCCGGGTCTCATCGAAGGGCTTGGTCAGGATGTCGTTCATGCCGGCTTCGGTGCAGCGCTGCAGTTCCTCCGGCATGTTGTAGGAGGTCATGGCAACGATGGCCGTGGGCGGCAGGTTGTTTTCCCGCTCCAGTTCCCGCAGTCGCCGGGTGGCGGTCCAGCCGTCCACCAGCGGCAACTGGCAGTCCATGAGGATCAGGTCGTAGTCGTGCTTTTGTGCCAGGGCGAGGGCCTCCTCGCCGTTCTCGGCGACCTGAACCCGGCATCCCATCAACTCCAGCAGGCCCCGCCCAGCCTCCCGGTTGATGGCGTCATCGTCCACCAGCAGCAGCTTGCCCGAGAACTTGGGCAGGTGGGTAGAACCGGTTGCAAGCCGCCCAGACACCGCTTCGTCCCCATCCGCGGAGGGCAGTGGCAGCTCGAACCAGAAAGTCGAACCGTGGCCGAGGGTGCTGGAGAAGCGCAGGTCGCCGCCCATCAGGGTGACCAGTTCCCGGCTGATGGCGAGCCCCAATCCGGCCCCCTGGGGACGGGCCGGCAGGTTCTCCCCCTGGCTGAAGACATCGAAGAGGCGCGCCTGATCTTCCGGTGGAATGCCCGGCCCGGTGTCGCTCACCTCGAAGCGGATGGTGGGCTTGCCCGCCAGTTGCCGCTTGGAACTGGTGACCGACAGGCGGACTTCGCCGCTGCTGGTGAACTTGATGGCATTCCCGATCAGGTTGAAGAGCACCTGCTTCATCCGGTGGCTGTCGCCGATGACTGCGTCGGGCAGGTAATCGGCCAGAAGGCAGGTCAATTCCAGGTTCTTGTCCTGGGCGGTGGAGGACAGGGTGGAAATGACGTCGTGCACCGCGTCCCGCAAGCCGAAGGGCTTGGACGCCACTTCCATCTGCCCGGCTTCGGCCCGGGAATAGTCGAGGACGCCGTCCAGGAGATCGAGGAGCAGCTTGCCGGAGCGCTGGGCATTTTCCGCCAGTTGCCGCTGTTCAGGGGCGAGGGGGGCGGCCAGCAGCAGCCGGTTCATGCCCAGGATGCCGGTGAGGGGCGTACGGATTTCGTGGCTCATGGTGGCGAGGAAGCGGCTCTTCACCCGGGAGGCTTCCTCGGCAGCGTCCTTGGCCGAAGCCAGTTCGGCGGTGCGCAGGGTCACCTCGTTTTCCAGGTTGTCCCGTTGGCGGGCCAGTTCCTGGTCCCGGGATTCGATTTCCCGGAGCATGGCGTTGAAGCTTTCCACCAGGCGGCCGATCTCGTCCCGGGAATCCGTCTCCACCCGCAGGGAAAACTGTTTCTGGGCCGCGATCTCGTGGGTCGCCTTTTCCAGCCGCTCGATGGGGTCGGTGACCGAACGCTGCAGCCGGCGGGCGGGGAACACCGCCATCACCAGGGTGACCAGGGTGATGACCAGCCACAGGAGGCCGCCGTTGGCCGCGGTGCTCCAGAACTGGTCCCGGTTGGCCACCACCTCGATCTTGCCCAGGGGGCTGTCCCGCAACAGAATCGGGCGGGTGATGCGGATGCGGTTGAAGGAGTCCGGCAGCCAGGCGACGAAATCACCATCGGCCTGGGGATTGGGGCGGGTGTATTCGGCCAGCAGGCTGCCCTTGGCGTCCGACACCCGCACCGCCAGGATGGCCGGGTCGCTGGACAGGCTGCGGATGGTGTCCTCGGCAGCCTTGGGGTCGTTGAAGACCAGGGGCGCCTCCAGGTTGCGGCTCACCACGTCGGTCATGAGATCCAGGTGGCGGCGGGTCAGTTGGTCCACCTCCCGGAGTCCGTGGAACAGGGTGAAGATGGCGTAGATCAGCACGGCGATGCCGGCCATGGCCATCAGGACGATGCGCAGCTGGGTGCCGAGGGAGGTTTGCCAGTTCCTATTTGCCGTGAACATCGCGGGCCAGGCGGAGAAGTTGGGAGCCGATGCGCAGGCTGGAGCGGCGCATGGCGACCAGGTTGACGTCGAAGGTGATGCGGCTGCCGATACGGTTGAGACTGATGATGCCGCCGTTGGGCAGGAAATCGTCTCCCTCGGACACGGTCAGGACCGGCTGTCCCGCAACTTCCCTAAGCCAGTCGATGGGGGCGCGGCTGCTGGATTCGCCAATGAACAGAACCCGGCAATTGGCGGCGGAGGACGGGTAGTGGGAGCGGTTCTCCACCGTTACCCGCAGGCCGTGGATGGACTTGCCGTTGAAGGCCATGAGGGCATCGGCGGTATTGCCCTGGCCGACGACGCAGATGCGTACGTCCGAATTGCCAGCCGAGGCATCAGGCCATTCCACGTAATGGATGAAATTGACGATGATCGCCGCCCGCACCTCGCTTTCCGGCATGGCGGACCAGGCCGGAAGGGCTGCCGCCCACAGGGGGCAGGCAAGGAGGAGGAGGCGGACGATCTGCTGCATCAGAAGCTGACTGCCACCGATCCGACCAGCTCCCGCCGCAGGATGGTCTCCTGGAAGAAGGGCTGGTCGGCGATTTCCCTGTGCTCCGGGCCACCCAGGTTACGGCCGATGACGCTGAATTCCAGGCGCTTGTCGTAGCGCCAGGTCCAGCGGAAGTCGGCGGTGCCGTAGCCGGAGACCCCGCGCCTGGTCATCGGCCCGACGCCCCGCAGGGTGACGTCGAAGCGCTGGTTGTGGCTGAGGTCCCAGAGGGAGCGGATGAAGGCCTGGCGGTTGGGGAAGCCGTCGTGGAAGGAGATGACCGAGAAGAGGGGCGAGTGCTGCTCCGAGTACGTTAGGTGCTCCTTATACAGGGTGAGGCCGCCCCGCAATTGCCAGTTGTCGGCGGCCTGCCAGTCGAGGGCCCACTCCAGGCCCCGGGTCGTACCCTTGCCATGGTTGTAATAGGTCAAGTTGGTGAAGGAGGGGGCCAGCTCGATGGTTTCCAGGCGGCTGTAGCGGTTCTCGTAGAGGGCAAGATCGCTGGACAGATTCTGGGTCAGGCGGGTGCGCCAGCCGGTTTCCAGGCTGACCACCTTTTCCGGCAGGAAGTCCGGATTGCCCCAGGCCCGTCCGTTCAGTCCGCGGCCCATGGGCCCGGCGTAGCGCAGGGCTGTATCCACCTTGTTGGGCGCCCGCACCGCCTTGCCAGATGCGGCCCAGAAGGTGTGGCGGTTGGTTGGGGTCCATACGGCCCGCAGGTTGGGTTGCCACTGGACGCCGTTGTCGGGCAGGTGCTCGGCCCGCAGCCCGGCCACCACGGTCAATTCCCGGGGCAGGAGGCTCCATTCGTCCTGGATGAAAAGATTGCTTACGGCGGTGGTGCGGCTGACAGGCACGAAGGCCAGTTTGGCGGAGCCGACACTGTCGAACTGGTACTGGCGCCAGCCGGTGCCCCAGGTCAGGTGGTGGTCAGCGTTGGCCTGGACGCTGTGCAGCAGATCGAAATCGAACACGTGCTCGTCGAGGACGCTGCCTACCGCCAGATCCTTGCGCCAGCTATGGTCGTAATAGGCCTGGAGTTGGAGGGAGGAATCCGCGGAAACCCGGTGGGTCACCCGGCCCAGGAGGTGTTCGCCCCGCAGGTCGTCCGTGGTCGGCTGGGGATAGGGGGCGCCGCCGCTGCGGCCCTGGTAGACCTCGCCGGTCAGCATCCAGGCGGTGGCGCCGGCGTCGTTGCTGTCGGCCCGGAAGCCTGCCCGCTCGGCCCGGGTGGTGTCCCCGGCGGAGCTACCGGTGGGGGACTTCTGCTCGTCCCGGTCCCGGCTGCGGGCATAGAGTCGCCAGGCGACGGCGTCGGACTGGTCGCCGTAGCGCAGGTCGGTGAGGTTGCGCTCGATATTGCCGGCGGCCATCGAGACCCGGCCGCCCTGGGTTTCCTGGGCGGAGCGGGTGACGATGTTGATGACGCCATTCACCGCATTCGATCCCCACAGGACCCCGGCCGGGCCGCGGATTACCTCGATGCGGGCGATGTTGTCGAAGGGGATGTCGTAGGCGTCCCAGAAAACGCCGGCGAAGGTGCTGTTGTAAATGCTGCGGCCGTCGATGAGGACGAGGAGCTTGCTGCTGAAGAAGCCGTTGAAGCCCCGGGAGCTGACGGCCCACTTGTTGCCGTCGATCTGGGCGACGGCCAGGCCCGGGACGACCCGCAGCAGGTCGGGGAGGTTGGTGGCGCCGAGGCGGTCGATGTCCTCCCGGCGCAGGACGGTCACGGCGGCCGGTGCGTCGGCGAGTCCTGAAGCGTGCTTCAGGACGGAACTGACTTCGGTGTTGAGGAGTGCTTCAAGGGGTTCGTTGTCCAGGCTGTCCGGCGAAGCCTCCGCCCTGGCACAACATGACGCGGCCGGACCCAGCAGTCCGGCCAGCAGAATATACGCAAATTTCATCCGACCTCCCGCCCGTCATTATAACAGGGGGATGCCGGACGCCTGTTTACTCCAACAGGTTGAGGAGGGCGTCCAGGCCGCCGAAGTTGATGGCGACGCCAGCCTTGGCCCGGGTGGCGGGCTTGGCGTGGAAGGCCACGGAAAGGCCGGCTTCGCCCATCATGAGGAGGTCGTTGGCGCCATCGCCCACGGCGATGACCTGTTCCTTGGACAGCCCCAGCTCGTCCCGCAGCCGGCAGAGGTGGTGGGCCTTGGCGCTGGCGTCCACGATGTCGCCCACGACCCGGCCGGTGAGCTTGCCCCCGGCGATCTCCAGTTCGTTGGAGGTGGCGAAATCGAAGCCCAGCTCGATGCGCAGGCGCTCGGTGAAATAGGTGAAGCCCCCGGACAGGATGGCGGTGCGCAGCCCCGCCGCCTGGGCGGCTTCCAGGAGTTCCCGGGCGCCGTGGGAGAGGAGCAGGCGCTCGCCATAGACCCGGGCGAGGACGCGGGCGTCCAGGCCGGCCAGTAGGCCCAGGCGGCGGCGCAGGCTTTCCCGGTAGTCGATCTCGCCCCGCATGGCGGATTCGGTGACCGCTGCCACCTCGGCCTTCTTGCCGGCGAAGTCGGCCAGCTCGTCGATGCACTCGATGGTGATGAGGGTCGAGTCCATGTCGAAGGCGATGAGGCCGTAGTCGGAGAGCTTGCGGCCGGCGGGGACGAAGGCCCAGTCAAGCTTCTCCGCCTCGATCAGCGGAATCAGCTCGTCGAAGGCCGGGGTCCGGGTGGCACCCCGCAGGCGGGTGACCTGGGGCGGCCGGGGTTCGACGGCGGCGGGGTTGGTGGCCGCTACCAGCCGTTCGAGCAGGAAGGTGGGCAGGGCGCCGCCCTGGATGACCAGATCCATCAGGCTGGACACCTCAGCGCAGGCGCTCGGGCAGGACGTCCCGCAGGAGGACGGCGGCGTCGCGGATCATCTTCTCGGTGGTTTCCCAGCCGACGCAGGCGTCGGTGACCGAGCAGCCGTACTTGAGCTGGGAGAGGTCCGCCGGGATGGGCTGGTTGCCGGCTTCCAGGAAGGATTCGATCATGACGCCGACCAGGGACTCGTTGCCTAGGCGGATCTGGTTGACCACGTCGGCCATGACCAGGGGCTGCAGTTCCGGCTTCTTGTAGCTGTTGGCGTGGGAGCAGTCCACTACGATATTGGCGGGCAGCTTGGCCTTGGTGAGGGCCTGCTCGGCCAGGGAGACGGAGACGGTGTCGTAGTTGGGCCGGCCGTCGCCGCCCCGCAGGACCACGTGGCCGTAGTTGTTGCCCTTGGTGCGGACGATGGCGACCCGGCCCTCGTTGGTCAGGCCCAGGAAGGCGTGGGGCTTGGAGGCGGACAGGATGGCGTTGATGGCCACGGTGAGGTCGCCGTTGGTGCCGTTCTTGAAGCCGACCGGGGTGGACAGGCCGGAGGACATCTCCCGGTGGGTCTGGGATTCGGTGGTGCGGGCGCCGATGGCGGTCCAGGAAATCAGGTCGCCGTAGTACTGGGGCGCATTGGGGTCCAGGGCCTCGGTGCCGGTGGGCAGGCCAACTTCGCACACGTCGTGCAGGAACTGGCGGGCCTTTTCCATGCCGGCATCGATGCGGAAGGAGTCGTCCATGAAGGGGTCGTTGATGTAGCCCTTCCAGCCCACGGTGGTGCGGGGCTTCTCGAAATAGACCCGCATGACCAGGAGCAGGGTGTCGCTGACTTCGTCGGCCAGGGCCTTCAGGCGCTTGGCGTACTCAATGCCGGCAACCGGGTCATGGATGGAGCAGGGGCCGACCACCACGAACAGGCGGTGGTCCTTGCGGTCCAGGATGTTGCGCAGGGCTTCGCGGCCGGCGACGACGGTCTGGGCGGCCTTGTCGGAAATGGGCACGCGGGCGTGGAGCTCCTCCGGCGTCGGCATGGCGTCGAAGGCGGTGACATTGACGTTTTCGATATCGAGTTTGGGCATTTGTCAGTCCGTAAGCTGTCGGATCAGGTCTTTCACCGCTGCGACCTTGTCCTGCAGGGTCGGGCAATGACGTAAAAATGTGATTTTATCCTGTCCGGCCAGTTTGTAGTTCCGGTTCTTCTGGATGAGATTGATGATCCGGATGGGCTCGATAGGCGGATTGGGGCCAAATTGCACGGTTACCTGGTCCATGGTGGCGTCGAGCTTCTGAATCTGCAACGGTTTCACCAGGAGGCGCAGCCGGTGGGTCGCGATGAGGGACTGGCCCTGGGGCGGCAGCTCGCCGAAGCGGTCGATGAGTTCTTCCTGGAGGGCGTCGATGTCGTCGCCCTTGTCGCAGTTGGCCA
>JBLNBI010000131.1:0-7551 GCA_050259815.1 Actinomycetota bacterium
GGGGCTACGTGGTGACCGAGCGCATGCTCGCCATGTTCAAGAAGAAGGAGGGGCAGCATGGCTGACCGTATCAAGGACTCAAAGCGTACAGGCCATGCTGCCTGGCCTCCCACTCGCGGACGTGCGCATCCCCGGCCGAGCCGGGGCCCCTGCTTACTGCTCGGGGAGGCACAATGACTCTGCCTATCCATGTGCAAAGCGCCTGGTTCGCCGGCGCCGCCCTGTTCATCTTCGGCCTGAAGGGCATGGGTTCCCCGGCCACGGCCCGCAAGGGCATCGTCTGGGCCGGTATCGGCATGGTGGTGGCGGTGCTCGCCACCTTCCTGGTGCCAGACCTCAAGAACCTGGGCCTCATCCTGGCCGCCCTGGTGATCGGCACCGTCACCGCCTGGGTGTCGGGCAAGAAGGTGAAGATGACCGACATGCCCCAGATGGTGGCCATCTACAACGGCATGGGGGGCGGGGCTGCGGCGGGCATCGCCGCCATCGAGTTCGCCAAGGGGGCGGAGCACGGTCCCGTGCTGATGACCCTGGCGACCTTCGGGGCTCTGATCGGCGCCGTGTCCTTCGCCGGCTCCTGCGTCGCCTTCGCCAAGCTCCAGGGGTTGATGAAGAAGTCCTTCCGGCTGCCGGCCCAGAACGCGGTCAATGTGATCCTGGCTGGTCTCGCCCTGGTCCTGGCCGTGGTGCTGATCGTCGGCGCCCCGGCCCGGCCGGAGCTGATCTACGCCTTCTTCGCCGTCTCGCTCGTCCTGGGCCTGGTGGTGACCCTGCCCATCGGCGGGGCGGACATGCCGGTGGTCATCTGCCTGTTCGACGCCTTTACCGGCCTGGCCGTGGGCTTCGAGGGCTATGTGCTGGGCAATCCGGCGCTGATCATCGCCGGCATCGTGGTGGGGGCGGCGGGCACGCTGCTCACCCAGCTCATGGCCAAGGCCATGAACCGGCCGCTCGCCAACATCCTCTTCACCCCCATCACCGGCGCGGCCCAGGGCGGCCAGGCGGTGGAGGGAACCATGAAGGAGGTGGGGGCTCTGGATGCGGCGGCCATGATGCGCTACGCCGGCAAGGTCATCATCGTGCCGGGCTACGGCATGGCGGTGGCCCACGCCCAGCACAAGGTCTGGGAAATGACCGAACTCCTGGAAGAAGCCGGGGTGGAGGTGAAGTTCGCCATCCACCCGGTGGCGGGCCGCATGCCGGGGCACATGAACGTGCTCCTGGCGGAGGCCGGGGTGCCTTACGACAAGATCTTCGACCTGGAGGAGATCAACAGCGAGTTCGGCCAGACCGACGTGGCCCTGGTCATCGGCGCCAACGACGTGGTGAACCCGGTGGCCCGCACCGACAAGACCAGTCCCATCTACGGCATGCCCATCCTGGATGCGGACAAGGCGGCCAACGTCATCGTGGTCAAGCGGGGCAAGGGGGCAGGGTACTCGGGCATCGAGAACGCCCTGTTCTACGAGGACAACTGCCGCATGCTCTACGGCGATGCCCAGCCCATGGCCGGGGAGATCATCGGCCACCTGAAGACCATGGGCTAGGGAGAAGAAATGCTCATCTGCGACATCCTTGAAATCAAGCGCCAGGATACGAAGGGGCCGCTGCTCCACACCCTTCCCCCGGAAGCCTCCCTGGCCGAGGCGATCCATCGCATGGCCCAGTTCCGGATCGGGTCCATCGTAGTCAGCCGGTGCGGGGAGCTGCTGGGGCTCCTGACCATCCGGGAGCTCATGGCCATCCTGGATGCCCACGGCGGGGACGCCCTATCGAAGACCGTGGGAGACGCGATGAATCCCAACCCCATCACCGGACAGCTGACGGATTCCATAGACCAGGTGTGCCAGGTCATGTCGGAAAACCACGTCAGCCATCTGCCGGTGATGGAAGGCGGGCGCGTCATCGCCATCATCTCCCTCCAGGACGTGGCCAAGGCCAACCATGCCGCCTGCGCCTTCGAGAATCGCCTGCTCAAGCACTACATCAGCCACTGGCCGGAGAGTGCCGAGCGGGTGCTGAGCTGATTCTTCCGGAGTAGGCCGGATGGCCGATGGGGAAATCCGCTCAGGATTTCCCCAATCGACAAGCATTTCCAGCGCCGCTATGCTGCGCGCCGAGTTCCAAACCGATGAGGCGCGCACCATGACTTCACACCTTCGCTTGGCCCTATGCAGTCTGGCGCTCGCCGCCGGACCCGCCTTCGCCGCCGACGCTGCCGGTATGCTGCCCATGGTGGCCGGCATCCCGGTGGATTTCATCTTCTTCGCCTTGACCCTGATGGGCGTCGCGCTCTTCCACAACTACACCCTCTACGTGGCCCTCACCGGCCTGGTGACGGTGACCGCCTACAAGCTGATCTTCACCGGTTTCAAGACGGGCGCGGGCATTGCCGGCCTGTTCGGACACCTGGGCCACGAGTGGGTGACCCTGGCCAACCTCTTCTGCCTCCTCACCGGCTTCGCCATCCTGGCCCGCCATTTCGAGAAGAGCCACGTGCCGGTGGTGCTGCCCAAGTTCCTGCCGGACGACTGGAAGGGCTGCTTCGTGCTGCTGGTGATGGTCTTCGTGATCTCCAGCTTCCTGGACAACATCGCCGCCGCCCTCATCGGCGGCGCCATGGCCCACCAGCTCTTCAAGGCCAAGGTCCATATCGGCTTCCTGGCCGCCATCGTCGCCGCGTCCAATGCGGGCGGTTCCGGCTCCGTGGTGGGGGACACCACGACCACCATGATGTGGATCGACGGCATCAGCCCCGCCATCGTCCTGGATGCCTACGTGGCGGCCGGCGTGGCGCTCCTCATCATCGGCTATTTCGGGGCCAAGCAGCAGCACGCCTATTCCCCGATCATCAAGCATGCCCACGCCCATACCCATGTGGATTGGGGGCGCATCTTCATCGTCGGCACCATGCTGGTGTTCGCCGTCGCCACCAATGTCACCCTCAACCTGAACGCGCCGGAACTGGGGGACAAGTTCCCCTTCATCGGCGTCGCGGTCTGGGCCGCCATCGTCCTCACCATCCCCGTCCGCCGCCACGACTGGGAAGTGCTGCCGGAGACGGTCAAGGGCTCCATCTTCCTGCTGTCCCTGGTGACCATCGCCTCCATGATGCCGGTGGAGGAACTGCCCAAGGCTTCCTGGCAGAGCGCCATGGCCCTTGGCTTTGTCTCCGCCGTCTTCGACAACATCCCCCTCACCGCCCTGGCCCTGCGCCAGGGGGGCTACGACTGGGGATTCCTGGCCTACGCCGTGGGCTTCGGCGGGTCCATGCTATGGTTCGGCTCCTCCGCCGGGGTGGCCTTGTCCAACATGTATCCGGAGGCCAAGTCCGCCGGCCAGTGGCTCAAGAACGGCTGGCACGTCACCGTCGCCTACGTGGTGGGCTTCCTGGTGATGCTGGCGGTGCTGGGCTGGCATCCGGATGCTGGCCACAAGGTTCCTGCCCAGCCGGCTGCCGCAGCCGAAGCCGCCCATTGAACGCCTGCTTCAAAATGATCGCCACAACAGCATGACCCGACTCCGACGCCTTCTGCCTCTCGCCCTCCTGGCGCCATTGCCGGCCCTAGCCTCCGGCGCCGGCGTGGTGGGGGAGAACCTGCTGTGGCTGGCTATCATCCTGATGTCTGCCCGGCTGTTCGCGCCCCTCGCCCAGCGGGTTGGGTTCCCGGCGGTGCTCGGCGAACTGCTCCTTGGGGTCGTCCTCGGCAACCTGACCCTCCTGGGCTTGGAATACTTCGTCCATGTGGCCAAGGATCCCATCATCGCCTTCATGGCGGAGCTGGGGGTGATCGTCCTGCTCCTCCAGATCGGCCTGGAAACCCGGCTCCAGGACCTGGTGAAGGTCGGCGGCCGGGCCTTCCTGGTGGGCAGCGTCGGCATCGCCGTGCCCTTCGTCCTCGGCGCCTGGGTGGCCGGGCCGCTCCTGATGCCGGGCAAGGACGCCAACACCTACCTGTTCCTGGGGGCCACCCTGGCGGCCACCTCCGTGGGCATCACCGGCCGGGTCTTCCGGGACCTGGGGCGGCTCAATATGCCCGAGGCTCGCATCGTCCTGGGCGCTGCGGTCATCGACGACGTCCTCGGCCTGGTTATCCTGGCCGTGGTGTCCAGCCTGGTCCAGGCCGGTTCCGTCAGCTTCGGGGAGGTGGGCTGGATCATCGCCAAGGCGGTGCTCTTCCTGGGCGGCTCCATCGCCATCGGCCGGGCCGTGGCGCCCCATTCCTCCCGCTGGCTGGCCCGGCTGGACAAGGGGCAGTCCATGCTCTTCGCCCAGGTGCTGGCCACCGGTCTCTTCCTGGCCTGGCTCGCCCATGTCATCGGCCTGGCGCCCATCATCGGCGCCTTCGCGGCGGGCCTCCTGTTCGAGCCGGTCTTCCTGAAGGACTTCGAGGCGCCCAAGGTGGTGCGGGAAATCGAACCCCTGCTAGCGGCGGGGCAGCCCGACAATGAGGCGCGTATCCGCACCGTGCTGGAAAAGGAAGCCAGCCACCAGCACGAGCACATGATCGAACCCATCGGCTATTTTTTTGTCCCGGTCTTTTTCGTCCTCACCGGCATGCAGGTGGATCTGCGGACCCTTGCCAATCCCCAGGTGGTGGCCATTGCCCTGGGCGTTACCGCCGCCGCGGTGATCGGCAAGCTGGTGGCGGGCTTCGCCGCCGGCAAGGGCGTGCGGCCCTGGCTGGTAGGCTGGGGCATGGTGCCCCGGGGGGAGGTCGGCCTCATTTTCGCCATGGTCGGCAAGCAGCTCGGGGTCATGGGCGAGACCATGTTCTCGGTCATCGTCATCATGGTCATCCTCACCACCCTGCTCACACCACCCATCCTGACTGCCCTCCTGCGCCGCCAGGGCTGAAGCCGCGGCGTTAGAATCGCGCCTTACTCAGGAGTTGGCCATGGAATTCTCAGCAGAACTGGAAAAGGCCCTGGATGCGGTGGCGGCTAATCTCGCCGCCGCCCGCCGGGTATTGTTCATCACCGGCGCCGGCGTCTCGGCCGATTCGGGCCTGCCCACCTACCGGGGCGTCAGCGGCCTCTACAACGGCAAACCCACGGAGGACGGCCTGCGGATCGAGGATGCCCTGTCCGGGGAGGTGTTCGCTCAGCGGCCCGACATCACTTGGAAATACCTGGCCCAGATCGAGGAAAACTGCCGGGGGGCGGGCCCCAACGGCGCCCATCACGCCATCGCCCGCCTGGAGCGGAAACTGCCCGGGGTGCTGGTGTTTACCCAGAACGTGGACGGCTTGCACCGCCGCGCCGGCAGCTGTAATGTCATCGAAATCCACGGCGACCTCCACCGCCTGGCTTGCACGGCTTGCGACTGGCGCACCACCATCGACAGCCTGGAGGGCTGGCCCATTCCACCTCTTTGCCCGGAATGCGGCGAGGTGGCGCGGCCGGAAGTGGTGCTTTTCGGGGAGGCCCTGCCCATGGACGCCATGGAGCGCTTCTACACCGAACTGGAGAGGGGCTTCGACATGGTGTTCAGCATCGGCACCTCCAGCGTCTTCCCTTACATTGCCCAGCCGGTTGTGTGGGCGGCCCGGTCGGGCATCCCGACGGTGGAAATCAACCCCGACCGGACGGTGCTGAGCGATATCGTGGAACATCGCCTTCCCCTGGGCGCCGCGGCGGCCATGGAGGCGCTGATGGAGCGGGCGGGGCTAACATCCTGAAACATTCGGGAACAGATGCCCGGAGAATTCCGGGCTAGACTGCAGGCATGGCAATTATGAGGAAGACCGTCATGCGCATCCCGTCCAAACTCTTGATCTGTGCCGCCTTGGCTGCTGCGTCCGCCCTGCCGGCAGTCCCGGCCCTGGCCGATCCCCCGCCCTGGGCGCCGGCCCACGGCCAGCGGGCCAAGCAGTATCGCTACGTCTATTACCCCGACTACCAGGTCTATTACGCTCCCGAAACCCGGATGTGGTTCTGGTTGGGCGGCGGCCAGTGGCGCGCCGGCGTCAGCCTGCCGACCGGCATTGCGGTGGGCGGCGTTCCCAGCGTGTCACTGGTCCTGGATACGGGGGTTCCCTACGAGCGGCACGACTACGTGATCCAGCAGTACGGCCGCGGTCGCGGCGGCGACCATGACTACGATCGCCGGGACCGTGACCGGGACGACGACCATGACGGGCGCGGCCACGGCAAGGACCACGGGAAAGGCAAGCACGGCCGCGATTGAGGCAGCCGATGGCCGGTTCAGCCGGCCTGGCAGGCCAGCCAGCGGGGATCGGGCCGGTACGACCTGATCCAATCGGGGACGGCGTCGGCCGGCATCGGCCGGGCGATGCCGTAGCCCTGGGCCAAATGGCAGCCCATTTCCAGAAGGCGGATACCGTGTTCCACGGTTTCGACGCCCTCGGCAATGACTTCCCGCCGGAAGGCCCGGGCCAGGCTGATGACGCCATCTACAATGGCCAAGTCCTCCGGGTCCACCAGCATGTCCCGGATGAAGGACTGGTCGATCTTCAGAAGCCGGGCCGGAAGCCGCTTGAAATAGGCCAGGGACGAGTAGCCGGTGCCGAAATCGTCCAGAGCGAAGGACAGGCCCAGGGCTTGGCAGCGTTTGATTACCTGGCCGACATAGGGAATGTCGTCGAGGGCGGCGGTTTCCAGGATTTCCAGTTCCAGCCACTCGGGCGGCACGTCCGGGTGGGCCGCCAGCAGCGCTTCCAGTCGATGGACAAAGGTCTCCGATTGCAGCTGGCGGGCCGAGATATTGACGCTGACCGGCAGCTCCAGCCCGGCTTTACGCCAAGCCTGCATCTGGGCCATGGCCGTGGCGATGACCCAGTCCCCCAGGGTGATCGAGAATTCAGTGTCCTCCACCAGGGGTAGGAATTCCGCCGGCGGCACCAGACCGTCCTCCGGATGGTGCCAGCGGATGAGGGCTTCGGCGCCGATGACCTTGCCTTCCCGCATATCCACCTTGGGCTGGTAGAAAAGCGCCAGCTCGCCGGAGGCCAGGGCGCTTTCGATACGGGTCAGGCGCTCCCGGTGTTCGCTCAGTCGCCGGTCATGTTCGGAATCGAACAGGTGGTAGCGGTTGCGGCCCGCCTGCTTGGCGATGTACATGGCCTGGTCGGCGTGGCGCAGGAGGACGTCCGGATCGGCGCCGTCGCTCGGATAGAGAGTGACGCCGATGCTGGCTGACAGTTCCACCTGCATGCCGTCGATGGCGTAGGGGGCCGAAAGGGTGGAGAGCACCCGCAGGGTGGCCGCTTCGCAGTCGCCGAAATCCTGGGCCTTGATGATGAGGACGAATTCGTCGCCCCCCAGGCGGGCCACGGTGTCGGACATGCGCACGCAGGTGCGCAGGCGCTTGGCGACCTCGATCAGCAGGAGATCGCCGGAGGCGTGGCCGAGGGTGTCGTTGATGGGCTTGAAGCCGTCCAGGTCAAGGTAGGCCACGGCCACCACCTCGCCGGTCCGCTGGGCCTGGTGCAGGGCCCGCTGGATGCGGTCGGCCAGGAGGACCCGGTTGGGCAGGCGGGTGAGGGGATCGTAGTGGGCCAGGTACTCCAGCCGCTTCTGGTGTTCCTT
>JBLNBI010000132.1:0-17227 GCA_050259815.1 Actinomycetota bacterium
CCTGGCGGTGGAAATCCCCGGGGGCAACCCCTCGGGCATCGTCAGCAACGACGGCGACGGCTTCGCCCTGCCCTGCCCGGACGGCAGCAGCGAGCCCAGCACCTTCATCTTCGCCACCGAGTCGGGGGTCATCTCCGCCTGGAACCACAGGGCCAACCTGGTGAATGCCATCCCGGTGGTGGACAACTCCGAGCGAGGGACCATGTACAAAGGGGTGGCCATCGCCAACGGCGGCAGCGGCCGCTTCCTCTACGTCACCGACTTCCATGGCGCCAAGGTGGATGTTTTTGACGCCGAGTTCAAGCCGGTCCGCCTGCCGGCCGGGGCTTTCCGGGACCCCAACCTGCCGGCGGGATTCGCCCCCTTCGGCATCCAGGCCATCAACGACAACCTCTACATCACCTACGCCAAACAGGACGAAGCCAAGGAGGACAGCGTTTCCGGGCCGGGACTGGGCTTCATCGATGTCTTCGACCCAAACGGCCGGCTGGTGCGGCGCCTGGTCTCCCGGGGCCGGCTCAACGCCCCCTGGGGCATGGCGCTGGCTCCGGCGGAGTTCGGCCAGTTCGGCAACCACCTGCTGGTAGCCAATTTCGGGGACGGGCGCATCAACGCCTACAACCCGGCCACCGGGGAATTCAAGGGCCAGTTGAAGGGAATCGAGAACGAACCCCTGGCCATCGAAGGCCTGTGGGGCATCTGCTTCGGCAAGGGCATCGGCAACCAGCCGGCCGACACTCTGTTCTTCACCGCAGGCCCCGCCTACGAGAACAAGGGCCTGTACGGGCGCATCGAGCGGGCCGAGAAGCTATTTGCCGCAGGCGCCCCCGGCGCGCTTCAGGCCCAGGCGGGCAAACAGGCGCTCGGGCGGGCAGAAGCCGGTGAAGCCGCTTTGCAGCAGGTTCAAGCCCACGAAGGCGGTGAAGGCCAGAAACCACTTGGAAACGAAGAGGGGGCTGCCCTCGACGCCCAGGGCCAGGGACAACAGGATGAAACTCCCCGCCAGGATGCGGATGGCACGCTCAATATTCATGCGCCTAGGACTCCCGATTGAAGGCTGAGTAATAAAGCACCGGGATCACCACCAGGGTCAGGAGGGTGGAAACCAGGATGCCGAAAATGAGGCTGAGGGCCAGCCCCTGGAAGATGGGGTCGTCGAGGATGAAGAGCGCCCCCAGCATGGCGGCCAGGGCGGTGAGGGCGATGGGCTTGGCTCGCACCGCCGCCGACTGGACGATGGCCTCCTTGAAGGCCATCCCCGCCGCCGTCTGCAGGCGGACGAAATCCACCAGCAGGATGGAGTTGCGGACGATGATGCCGGCCAACGCGATCATCCCGATCATGGAGGTGGCCGTGAACTGCGCCCCGAACAGGGCGTGCCCCGGCATGACCCCGATGATGGTGAGCGGAATGGGCGCCATGATGATGAGCGGCACGAGATACGACTCGAAGTGGGCCACCACCAGGAGGTAGATGAGGATGAGCCCGACGGCGTAGGCCAGTCCCATATCCCGGAAGGTTTCATAGGTGACCTGCCACTCACCGTCCCACTTGAGGCTGAAGCCGGCGTAGGGATCGTCGGGCTGGGTGATGAACTGCTCGCCCAGGCTGCCGCCCTCCGCCAGCGCCATGCCATTCACCTTGGCCCGCACCCCGAACATGCCGTAGAGGGGCGAATCCAGCTTGCCGCCCATGTCGCCCACCACGTACACCACCGGCAGCAAGTCCTTGTGGTAGATGGCCTTTTCCCGTTGCAGGTCGCGGACTTCCACCAGTTCGGAAACGGGCACCAGCTGGCCATCCCGGGAGCGGACCCGCAGCTTTAAGAGGGCATCCAGACTGGACTGCTTCTCCGCCGGCAGGGTGACCCGTACCGGCACCTCGAACTTGGAATCGTTGTTGTGGGCCGGCGTCACGTCCTCCCCGGCCAGGCCCATGCGCACCACCTCGACGATGTCGCTCTGGGCCACCCCCAACTGGGCGGCTTTGCTCTGCAGGACGTGGAGCACGCTCTTGCGGGCGTCCGCCTCCACGTAGTCGTCCACGCCCACGATGTCCGGGGTCTGCTCGAAGGCCGCCCGCACCTTCTTGGCGACGGCGATCTGGCCCTTGTACTCGGGGCCGTAGATTTCCGCCACGATGGGCGAGAGCACCGGCGGCCCCGGCGGCACTTCCACCACCTTGGCGTTGCCGCCGTAGCGCTTGCCGATGGCTTCCACCTTGTCCCGCACCGAGACGGCGATGTCGTGGCTCTTGCGGTCCCGGTGGTGCTTGTCGGCCAGATTGACCTGGATATCGCCCCGCTCCGACGCGGCCCGCAGGTAATACTGGCGCACCAGGCCATTGAAATTGATGGGGCTGGCCGTGCCGGCGTAGGCCTGGTAATTGGCCACCTCGGGCACCTGGGCGAGTTCCGCGCCGATTTCGTGGAGCACCCGGGAGGTCTCCTCCACCGGCGTGCCCACCGGCATGTCCAGGACCACCTGGAATTCGCTCTTGTTGTCGAAGGGCAGCATCTTCAGCACCACCAGTTGCACCACCGCCAGGGACACCGAACCCAGGATGAGGGCCACCACGGCGATGCCCAGCTTGATCCGGTTGGCGCGGCCCCGGCCCTCGTCCAGGAAGGGGGTGAGGAGGCGGCGGAAGGTGGAATCTAGCTTCTCGTCCAGCTTCGAGGGACCGTGGGCGGCAGCATGCCCCTTGCCCAGGAGCTTGGCCGCCAGCCAGGGGGTGACCACGAAGGCCACCGCCAGGGAAATGGCCATGCCCATGGAGGAATTGATGGGGATAGGGCTCATGTACGGCCCCATCAGGCCGCTCACGAAAGCCATGGGCAGCAGCGCCGCGATGACGGTGAGGGTCGCCAGGATGGTGGGGCCGCCCACCTCGTCCACCGCCCCGGGAATGATTTCCAGGAGGCCCTTGTTGGGCTCCAGGTCGCGGTGGCGATGGATGTTCTCGACCACCACGATGGCGTCATCGACCAGGATGCCGATGGAGAAGATGAGGGCGAAGAGGGACACCCGGTTGAGGGTGAAGCCCCAGGCCCAGGAGGCGAAGAGCGTCGCGGCCAGGGTCAGGGTGACGGCGACGCCCACGATCAGCGCCTCCCGCCGTCCCAGGGCGAAGAAGACCAGGAGCACCACGAAGGCGGTGGCGAAGATGAGCTTGCCGATGAGCTTCTGGGCCTTCTCGGTGGCGGTCTCGCCGTAGTTGCGGGTGACGGTGACGTCCACGCCCTCCGGGATGACCGTGCCCTTGAGGCTGTCCACCCGGCGCAGCACCGCATCGGCCACCTGGGCGGCATTGACCCCGGGCTGCTTCGAAATCTGCAGGGTCACCGCCGGGAATTCACCGTCCTTGGAACCGGTCCAGACGTATTGCTTGGGTTGGTCCGGGCCGTCCTCGATACGGGCCACGTCGCTCATGAAGACGGGCTTCCTGTCCCGCACGGCGACCACCAGTTGCTTCACGTCGGCGGCCGATTCCAGGTAGGTGCCGGTCTGCACCATCACCTCCCGGGCCCCTGCCACCAGGTTGCCGGAGGATTGCAGCGCGTTGGAAACCTTCAGCGCCCCGGCGATATCCTGGGGGGTGACCCCGTAGGCATTCATGCGCTCGCCGTCCATCTGGACCCGGATGACGTGGTCCGGCCCGCCGATGGTGGACACGTCCCGGGTGCCCTTGATGCGCTTCAGCTCGATTTCGGCGGCCCGAGCCACCTGCTGGAGTTCGAAGGCGGAGCGCTCCGGGTCGGCGGTGGAAAAGGTCAGCCCCACGATGGGCACGTCGTCGATGCCCTTGGGCTTGATTACCGGCTCAGGCACGCCCAGGTTTGGGGGCAGCCAGTCCCGGTGGGAATGGACGGTGTCGTAGAGGCGCAGCACCGCATCGTTGTACTTCACCCCCACCTCGAACTGGACGGTAATGACCGCCTGACCTGGCCGGGAAACGGAAAAGACGTGTTCCACCCCGTGCATGCGGGACAGCACCTGCTCCGCCGGCCGGGCGATGAGGTTCTCCACGTCCTTGGCCGAGGCGCCGGGGACCTGGACGAAGACGTCGGCCATGGTGACGTCGATCTGGGGCTCCTCTTCCCGGGGCGTCACCAGGACGGCGAAGACGCCCAGCAGGAAGGTCACCAGGGCCAGCAGCGGCGTCATGGGGGACGCCTGGAAGGCCCGGGCGATGCGGCCGGCGATGCCGAAATCCTTGCCCATGGCTTAGCGGCTCGCGGATTTAAGCTGGATGGCGGCCCGGGTGGCGTCCGTCGCCACCTTCTCGCCGGCGCCCAGGCCGGCCAGGACCTCGATCTCGCCGCTGCCCACCTTGTCCCCCAGGCGCACCTGGCGCAGGGCCAGCCGGTCGCCGGCGCCCTGGACATAGACGGCGGCCACTTCGCCCCGGCGGACCACAGCGGAAGCCGGCACGGTGAGCTTGGTGGCCTCGCCCACCACGAAATGGACCCGGGCGAACATGCCCGGCGTCGCCAGGGCGGCAGTTTCGGCCCCCGCCGGCAGGCTTACCCGCACCTGGGAGACGTGAGTAGCCGCATCCACCGTGGGCAGCACGGTGACGGCGGCGGCGTCGATCCACTTGCCCAGCTCAGGGAACTCCACCTTGGCGCCCTTGACGGTGCGCATGTCGGTGAGCCGGTATTGGGGCACGCTGGCCGTCACCCGCAGGCCGCCCGGCTCGTAGAGGGTAAAAAGGGGCTTGCCGGGGGCGGCCATTTCGCCCAGTTCGGTGTGGCGGCGGGCCACCACGCCGGTGATGGGCGCCACGATGACCCCATGGCTCTGGCCGGCGGCGGCGGCGGAACGGTTGGCGGCGGCGGCGTCCAGTTCCGCCTTGGCCTTGTCCACAGCCGCCTGGCTGACGAATTTCTGCTGCTGGAGGTTGCGGGACCGCTCGTAGGCGGCCTTGGCGTCGATGTAGCGGGCCTCCGCCGCCCGCAGGCCTTCCGCCGCCTCCCGGGAATCGATGCGCATGAGCACCTCGCCCTTCTTCACCGTCTGGCCGGCATCGGCCCGCACCTCGATCACCCGGCCGGGCACCTGGGCGGCAACGGTGGCCTGCTGCACCGCCTCGACAACCGCCTCGGCCGGGAAGGTCTGGGCGACGGCATGGGGCTGGACGGCGACCGTGGCAGGGGGCTCCGCCTGGGCAGCCAAGGTCAGGACACAGGAGAGAAGGACAAGGAGTTTCGCTTTCATAATATTAGTGTACGCTAATATTATGATTTAACAAATCCCCTTGAAGGCATCAGCAATGGGGCAGGAGTCAGCTCAGCGAGCCAGGGGTCGAGCCAGCATCAACCAGGCGGCCGAGATGACCATCATGACGGCGATGGTGACGCTGAACCCCGTGTAGCAGCAGGAAGCCGCCAGCTCAGCCTCGAAGACCCGGTCGCAGAGACCGCCGGTCAGGAAGGCGCCAAAGCCCAGTACCCCCCAGCGCCGCAGGTAGGCGGGCAGGTATTTGCGCATCTCGAAATTGTGGGCCCAGGCGGCATGGCGCTCGATCAGGTTCTTAGCCTGGTCGATGTCGGCAAAGAGCCAGTCGAAGAAGAAGAACCGGTAGAGCAGGGAAAAGAAGGTCTCGTTTGCCGGATCCGGCGCAAAGCGGTGGGGAATGAGCGGCATGGCCGGGTCCTCTCGTTCCGATTCGGGTGAAGGCAGTATGAGGGACAGGGAGAGCGGGCCGAAGTTCGCCCCCATGCGGATTCCAGTCAATTCAGCGCTCCCGGGAGCGCTGCTCTAGCGGAAATGGCGTTTTAAGGCCGAAGGTGGAATCCCTTTGAGGCGGATAAAGGCGCGCCGCATCCGTTCCTCATCCATGAAGCCACATTGGCGAGCCACAACCTGCACCGAGCCATTCCCGCTCTCCAACGCGGCGCTTGCTGCCTCTACCCTTAACCGCTCGACGGCTCGGGCCGGCGTTGTGCCGATTTCGGAAGTGAAGCATCGGGCAAAATGCCTTGGACTCATGCACGCCTGGTCCGCGAGATCGCCGACAGTCAGCGGTTTATCCAGGTTGCTGCGGATGTAATCGAGCAGGCCGGCGAAGCGACCTTCCCCCATGTCCATTTCCAATAACGATGAATACTGTGATTGCCCTCCAGGGCGACGGTAATACACCACGAGTTGGCGGGCGACCAGACGAGCGACCTTCTCTCCCAGGTCATCGGCAATCAGGGCCAGGGAAAGATCGATGCCCGCACTGATCCCCGCTGAGGTCCAAATATGGCCGTCATTGACATAGATGCGGTCTTCATCAAGGCACACGTCGGGAAAGCGGCGCCTGAAGTCGGCGCTGCGCCGCCAGTGCGTTGTCGCCTTCCTTCCGTTCAGCAAACCGGCAGAGGCGAGCAGGTAGGCTCCCGAACAGACGCTCGCCATGCGACGCGTCTTCTGTGACAGATCGCGGATGAAGGCCAGCATCTCTCCGCTGGCCGCGGCTTCGATGACCCCCTCTCCTCCCACAGCGATCACGGTGTCCGCTTCTCGCACTTGGGCGAAGGGTATGGTCAGCAGCTTGGTACCAGACGAGCTCTCCACCAATCCTCCCGCCTGGCTGGCCAAAGTCAGCTCATACGCCCATGGCTCCATCCGGTTGGCCATCTCGAAAGCAGCGATCGGACCGGCCACATCCAGCAACTGAAAATCAGAAAAGACGACAAAAACGAACTTGCGAGCCATGGCAGAAAACGAGGGAAGTATGTCTTTTTCACTCTAGCCGATACATGCAATATGTCAATGGCAACTACCCACAACACAAGGAGGAAACCATGTTCATGTCCGAACCGCTGTCTCCGGAGTGCACGCCTGGCGTATGAACCGCAACATCCTTCTGCTGGCGCTCTCCCAGGCGGCGGTGATGACCACGATCAGTCTCGTGCTCTCATCGTCGGCCCTGGTGGGGGCTCAACTCTCGTCGCCGGATTTAGCCACCGTGCCCCTGGCTATCCAATACCTGGGGACCATGGTGATGCTCTATCCGGCCGCCAGGCTGATGGAACGCTTTGGGCGCCGCATCACTTTCTGTGGAGGAGCTCTGATCGGTGCGATCGGCTTGGCATGTGCTGCTTTCGGCGTGCGGATCGGCAGTTTCACCCTGTTCGCGGCGTCTGGGTTCCTGATCGGCACCTTTGGCGCTGTCGGGCAATACTACCGGTTCGCGGCGGCCGATTCAGTGGCTCCGGCGAGTAAGAGCCTGGCCATTTCCTGGACGCTGACCGGTGGTCTCCTGGCTTCCGTGGCCGGACCGACGCTCGCCTGGTGGACGAAGGATGCTCTTGAGCCCGCCTTCTACGCCAGCTTTCTCTCGTTGACCGGGGTGGCGTTGTTGGGAGCCATGTTCGCGACGGGCCTCAGCCTGCCCCCAATGATGAGGGTGGAAAACCAGCAGGCGAGACGGCCATGGTCTGAAATCGCCGGCAATCCCAAGTTGGTCATGGCCGTCCTGGGTGGAATCGTCGGCTATGCGGTGATGAACCTCCTGATGACCGCCACGCCGCTGGCCATGATGTGTTCGCGGCTCGGTTTTGCCCAGACGGCTGAAGTCATTCAGTGGCATGTGCTCGCCATGTTTGCCCCCTCATTTTTCACCGGGACGCTCATTCGGAGAATCGGCATCTTGCCGGTCATGCTGATGGGCTGCCTGTTGAATCTAGGGAGCATTGCGGTCAGCCTGACGGGAAGCGAACTGACCCATTTCGAGGCCGCGCTGATTCTGCTGGGGGTCGGCTGGAATTTTCTTTACGTCGGCGCCACCTCCCTGCTGACCGAGAGCTGCCGCAAGGAAGAGGCCGCCCGTGTCCAGGCTGTGAACGACACGCTCGTATTCCTGGGCGTCACGGCCGCTACCCTGTTCTCCGGCGCCATGGTCAATGCAATTGGCTGGCAAACGGTCAATCTATACGCCGGTCTTCCGATCCTGGTTGTCATGGCAGGGCTCATTCGACTGATGAAGTGGCCCCGGTTCCGTGGTTACGTGCGGGTTGATTGACGATGCCCCGAAGACCCACTGTCGGAGGCTTCACAGCGGATGTCCTCTCTCCGGAGGTACCGTATGGAGACTCTTCCGTGACATCCCCGTTAAGAGCCCTTATTTTTGATCTGGACGGTACCCTGATGGAATACGCCGCAGCCCAAGACCTGGATCTTGCCGTCTGCACCAACAAGGCAGGTGTCCTGGCTGCGGCGGTACTGGATGGCCTGGGCCTGACTCGCTATTTTCGCCATCTGGTCTATGGGGACTCTTTGCCTCATCGCAAGCCGCACCCTGAGCCCATTGAATGGATCATCGGGCAACTTGGGGTACCGCCGGAGGCCTGCGTGATGATCGGCGATACGGAAAATGATGCGCGCGCAGCACGAAACTCAGGTGTGCGATCTGTTTTCGTGAGTTTCGGCTACACCAGACTGGAATCCCTGGCCAGCCAGCCGGATTGGGTCATACATGACTTCGCTCAACTTGACCCCATATTGCACACTTTCGGCCGCCAGTAGCCCACGATTCAGCCCGCCTCCGCCGCCTTGAGCTTGCGATAGAGGGTACGAACACTCACCCCCAGCCGTTCGGCAAGCCGCGGCAAATCGCCGCCACACTCCTTGGCAGCCCAACGGACATAGCTCGCCTCCAGTTCCTCCAGGGAGGCCACACCAGCGACCGCGAAGCCCTCCGCCGCCGGAAGAGCCAGCCGCTCCCCCCCGGACTCGTCATCCACCCCCTGCAAATCCTCCCGGCTGATGACTTCATGGTCGGACATGAGCGCCGCCCGTTCGATGAGGTTGCGCAGCTCCCGGATATTGCCGGGATAGCGCCGATTGGTGAGCCACTCCAGGGCATCGCTGGTAAAGCTCCGCCCCGGCTTGCGATCCACCCGCTCCAGGAGGGAAGCGGCCAAGAGGGGAATGTCGGCGGCCCGTTCGTGGAGGGCCGGGGTGCGGATGGGGAAGACGCTCACCCGGTAGTAGAGATCCTGGCGGAAGGTGCCCTCCTCCACCATGGCCCGCAGGTCCCGGTGGGTGGCGGCCACCAGGCGAAAATCTGCCGGCAGGGTGTCTAGCCCGCCCACGCGGCGGTAGGTGGCGGTTTCCAGTAGGCGCAGGAGCTTCACCTGCAGGGCCAGGGGCAGGTCGCCTATCTCGTCCAGGAACAGGGTGCCGCCGCTGGCCGCTTCCACCAGGCCGAGCTTACGGTGGCTGGCGCCGGTGAAGGCGCCCTTCTCGTAGCCGAACAGTTCGCTCTCGAACAGGGCTTCCGACAGCCCGGCGCAATCCACGGCCACGAAGGCGCCGGAACTGCGGTGGCTGGCCTCGTGGATGGCCCGGGCCACCAGTTCCTTGCCGGTGCCGGTTTCGCCCAGGAGAAGGACCGCCGAATCGGCGGGAGCCACCCGCAGCACCTGCTCCAGCATGCGCATGAAGGAGGGCGCCCGTCCCACCAGTCCCTGGGCGGCCGCCCGGCCCCTGGCTTGGCGGACCTGGCGCATGGTCTCGACAAAATAGGCCACTTTCCCGGTCTCGTCCCGGACGGGGACGGTTTCCACATCGACGTGCTCCTCGCCCCGGGGGGTGTGGTGCAGGTGCAGGACCCGCTGGGGCAGCCCGGTTTCCAGACACTGCTTGAGGGGGCAGGATTCCCCGGCCTGGTCGCAGGGCACGGTGAAATGGTGGGAGACCTCGTAGCAGGTGCGCCCCCGGATGGGCTGGCCGCCGCCGAATTCCCGGACATAGGCCTGGTTGGCGGCCACGATGCGGAAGTCCGTGTCCATGACGATGCGGGGCTCCGGCAGGCCGTCGAGGAAAGACAGAAGCTCGGACAGAAGGGGGTGGGCTGCCAGCGTCATTTTTGGCATTCCTGAAGAATATGTCCGCCAATTTTGACAAACAAATCTTTGGAGCGCACGCCCCGGAAGCCCAACCACATCCCAATCGATTGATTATTAGCCATTCCCAACCACGGGAACGACATGGCACGGCTCTTGTTATGGAAATTCCATCATGGCCCTATTAAGACGATTCTGGGATTCCGCGACCGGTACCTGTTCCTACCTGATCGGGTCGGCCGCCAGCCATCAGGCGGTCTTCATCGACCCGGTGCGGGAACAGGCGCCTCTGTACCTGGGCGTCCTCCAGGAACTGGGGCTGAGTCTGGCCGCCGTCCTGGAAACCCACCTCCACGCCGACCACGTCACCGCTGCTGCCACCCTGCGCCGCCTCACCGGCGCGTCGGTCCTCGCCGGCGCCCTTAGCGGCTTCGAGAATGCCGACCAACTCCTGGCCGACGGCGAACCCCTTATCGTCGGCGACCTGGTTTTCCTGGCCATCGCCACCCCCGGCCACAGCCCGGGCTGCGTCACCTACGCTTGGGGCGACCGCCTGTTCACCGGCGATGCGCTGCACATCGGCGGCTGCGGCCGCACCGACGAGCCCGGTGCCAATGCCGGCCAGTTGTTCGACAGCATTACCCGCCGCCTCCTCCCCCACCCCGACGAGCATCTGGTCTATCCCGGCCACGGCACCCAGCAGCGCTGGGTCAGCTGCATCGGCGAGGAGCGGCGCACCAACCCCCTGCTCCTGGGGGTAAGCCGCGACGAGTTCATCGCCCTGGCCAAGCGCCGCCAGGAGCCGCCCCTTCCCGCCCCCTCCGAGACCCAGGCCGCCAACCGGCACTGCGGTGAAATGCCGGAGGGCAAACCCGATTCCCATTTTTCCCATTGAGGTAAGCACCATGAACGACACGGTCAAACCCCCTGAAGAGACCAAGGTCACCATCTCGCTCTACGAGAAGCACCGGATCATCTACGCCCGGGCGGTGAAGGGCTTCTTCGCCAACTGGCGGATCGCCCTGGTCCTCCTCACCCAGTTGGTTTTCTACGGCACCCTATGGCTCCAATGGAATGGCCGGCAGGCGGTCCTTTTCCATTTAGTGGAACGGAAGTTCTATCTCTTCGGCCTCATCCTCTGGCCCCAGGACGTCATCTACCTGGCGGTGCTGCTCATCATCTCCGCCTATGCCCTCTTCCTGGTCACCGCCGTGGCGGGCCGGCTCTTCTGCGGCTACGCCTGCCCCCAGACGGTCTACACGGAAATCTTCATGTGGATCGAGAACTGGATCGAGGGCGACCGCAATGCCCGCATGAAGCTCGACAAGGAGCCGATCAGCGCCCGCAAGGTCCGCCTCAAGATCACCAAGCACGCCCTCTGGCTTCTGGTCTGCCTGTGGACCGGCTTCACCCTGGTGGGCTACTTCACCCCGGTGACCGAATTGATCGAAGAGGCCAAGACTTTCTCCTTCGGCGGCTGGGAGACCTTCTGGATCTTCTTCTACGGCGGCTTCACCTACCTGATGGCCGGCTACATGCGGGAGCAGGTGTGCAAGTACATGTGCCCCTACGCCCGCTTCCAGTCCGTCATGTTCGACCCGGACACCCTCATCATCACCTATGACCCGGAGCGGGGCGAACCCCGGGGCACACGCAAGAAGGGCGCCGACTACAAGGCCGAGGGCCTGGGCGAGTGCATCGACTGCGGCGTCTGCGTCCATGTCTGCCCCACCGGCATCGACATCCGCAAGGGCCTGCAATACGAGTGCATCGGCTGCGCCGCCTGCGTGGACGGCTGCGACGAGGTGATGGACAAGGTCGGCTACCCCCGCGGCCTGGTACGCTACTCCACCGAGAACGCCGGCAGCCAGCACCTGAACCGCCAGGAAATCTTCGCCCGCATCATCCGGCCCCGCATCCTGCTGTACACCGCCATCCTGATGGCCATCATCAGCGCCACCGGCTGGTTCCTGGCCCACCGCATCCCCCTCAAGGTGGATGTGATCCGCGACCGGGCCACCCTCGCCCGGGAGGCCGACAACGGCAATATCGAGAACATCTACATGCTGCGCTTCATGAACACCGACGAGAAGCCGCACCGCTACCAGATCACGGTTTCCGGCCTGGAGGGCGTGACCCTGGCCGACAAGGGCCAGGTGGAAGTGGCGCCGGCCAGCCTCAAGGAAGCCACCGTCCTGGTCCAGGTACCGCCCACCGCCGGCAAGAGCGGCTCCAACCCGGTCCACTTCGACATCGTGGCCGAAGACAACGCGGACATTCACATCCGCGAAAAGGCAGCCTTCATGTTGCCCTAAGCAAAGAAAGGCCGAGCCCCGGCTTCCGGGACCCGGCTTTTTAGACCCAAGCGAGCGCTGGGGCAGACGCCTCAGCGCTCGTTTCTTTTCCCGACCTCGTGGCCGATCACACCGCCCACGACGGCCCCGCCGACCCGACCCGCGGTGGAGTCGCTGACCGCGCCGCCGACCCCGTACCCGGCCGCCGCACCGACGGCCGTACCGCTCGTGGTGCCGCAGCCCGCCAGGGTGACGGCAGCGACAAGAGCGCAGATGAACAGTCTCGCTTGTTTCATGATGGCCTCCTCGGAAACACCGTTTCATGAGCGCCCCGGCATATCCGGGGCACGATGGCGTCCATGCTAGGCGGTCGGCAGGGGAATTTCTGTCGGACGGATCGGAGTCGGATGTCGGACGATTCCTGCAATCCGGAGGCGGAAATGAAAAGACCCGCTCATGGCGGGTCCATCCGATGCTGCAGAAATTCCGTATGGTGCTCTGGGCGAGACTCGAACTCGCACGGCTTGCGCCACTACCCCCTCAAGATAGCGTGTCTACCAATTTCACCACCAGAGCCCTGGTGCGTCCTGACGGGCTCGAACCGCCGACATCCAGCTTGTAAGGCTAGCGCTCTACCAACTGAGCTAAGAACGCGTTGGGGCGCGGATTATCTCCGATGGGTGCAATTGAGTCAATTTCCCGGCATCACCCGGGGCGGAATCCCGGCCTCCGCCCCGGAAAATCTCCGTTATTGCCGCGTTTTCCGACGATTCCGGATGCCAGGCAACGCCAGTCCGGCCAGCGCCAGGCCGAGAAGGGCCATGGAGGACGGCTCAGGCACCGAGCCCGAAGGCGCGCTGCCGGTGATCTGTCCGCGAATTTCCCCATCCGGATAGCGGACGGTGTGAATGTTGGCGTACCACAGCCCCTGGGCCAGTTGGCGGTAATCGGCGGCGCTGATGTTGGCCGAGCCCTTGAGTTCGCCGGAAGTGCCCGGGGCACCGAGCAGGCTGCTGGTGATGGGCACCTTGACCGGGGCGTTCATCCCCGGCCGGGCAGGGCCATGGAAATGGGCGGCGGTGAAATTGGTGGTGAGGTTGCTGAAGACAACGTCCCAGGAGAGGCGGTTGGTGTTGGGGTTGAGATCGTTGGCGTCATCCACCGTCACCTTGGCCGTACCCATCCCCGGGACAGCGTGGGGCGGTACTTCCTGGGCGCCGGTCAGCGTTCCGCCGCCGCTGAAGATCACGGTGGCGTGGGCGCTCGCTGCTAGGCTAACGAGCACGGTTGCGGTTATCAGGATTTTCATGATGATCCTCGTTCGATTCGTTAGCGGCACCAGGGCAGCGGGAAGGCAAGAACCACACCGCCAGGGGTCACATTGCTGTTTTCAAAGGATATTCCCAGCCTCCCCGGGGCTCCCGGGCGAGCGGCTGTAAGGCGTGCCGACAATTGCTACAGAAATGAGCCCGGAACCGCTCGTAGCCGGCCGTCCGGGCGTCCCGTCTTGGGGCATTCGGCTTATCCACACTTCCTGTGGATAACTGTGGGGAAAACTCCTGAGGAACAGGCGTAAGTTGCTGGCCCGTAAGGGTTTCCCTTCATTTGCCGAAAAAACATGCAACACAATAACTTATTGATTTTATTGAAATCTATAGAGTCAAACAGGGGGTATTTGCTGTATATCTTCCGAAAAACCCTCATCCGCCGAAAACCGTCGATTTGTGTGAATAAGTCAAGTCTTGACAGTGCGATTACCGACCTGTCCGCCAGAGCCCCGATCCGGCCAGAGGGATCGTGTCGCCGCCGGCCCGGTCCAACCAGCGGAAATAGGGGGATTTCCCCAGAGGAGGCCACATGGATCAGCAAGATGGATTGCCGGGCACGGAATCGTCTCTTGAGACGGTCGTCGTGCCTCGGAGCAGCGACCTGGGCGGCGGCTTCAAGGTGTTGCGCGCCCTGCCCTCGGCCCAGCGCCGGCTGGTGGGCCCCTTCGTATTCCTGGACCAGATGGGTCCGGTCCGCCTCGAAGCCGGCAACGGCCTCGACGTCCGCCCCCATCCCCACATCGGCCTGGCCACGGTGACCTACCTCTTCGACGGGGAAATCCTGCACCGGGACAGCCTGGGCACGGTCCAGCCCATCCGCCCCGGCGAACTGAACTGGATGGTGGCTGGCCGGGGCATCGCCCATTCGGAGCGCACGCCGCCGGCATTGCGCCAGGGGCCGCTGTCCCTTTCCGGCATCCAGGCCTGGGTCGCCCTGCCGGCGGACCAGGAGGAGACGGCGCCCGGCTTCGCCCACCACGGAGTCGGCGACTTGCCCCTCCTGGAAGAGAGGGGGTTCTCCCTGCGGGTGATCGCCGGCCGGTTCCTGGGCGCCACTTCGCCGGTGGAAACCCAATCCGCCATGTTCTACGCCGATGCCTGTCTGGCCACCCGGGGCCGGGTGGCCCTCGACGCCGAGTACGAGGAACGCGCCGCCTACATCGTGGAGGGCGCGGTGGAGATCGACGGGAAGGCCTTCGAGGCCGGACAGCTCCTCGTCTTCCGCCCCGGCATCCAGGCCGTGCTCCAGGCCCTGGCCCCCACCCGGCTCATGCTCCTGGGCGGCGAGCCGATGGATGGCCCGCGCCATGTCTGGTGGAATTTCGTTTCCAGTTCCCGGGACCGCATCGAGCAGGCCAAGGAGGACTGGCGGGCCGGCCGCTTCGCCCCCATTCCCGGGGAGACGGAATTCATCCCCCTGCCGGAGAGCTCTCAGGCTCCGGTCCACTATCCCTGATCAGCAGCCCCGTCCGCTGGGATTGCGGGTAAAGCCGAAGCCGCTGCCGGTACCCGACGGCAGGATGCAGATGGTCATGGCCAGGGATTGGGTCGACCGCCGCATGTCGTCGGGGAAGGCGGCGAAGGGCACGGCCTGCTGCACCACGCTGCGGATGAAGGCGATCTCGTCCCGCTGATCGCCGGCGTTGAGCACCTCGAAGCTCTTCAGGGAGCCGTTGGGATTGAGGCGGATCTGGACGGAAGCGTTGCGCACGCCCCGGGTCCGCGGATCGTTCTTCACGAAGGCGGCGCTCCGGTTCAACTTCTTCAGTAGTCCGTCCAGGTACATCTCCAGGCTGAAGCGGTCGACGGGCGGGCTGCCGGGAATCCGTTCCAGGGTGACGGTCTCCGCCAGTTCCTGAAGAACCTCCCGGCGCCCCATCTCCTCGGCCATGGCCAGGGAGCGTTGGGCAAGGCTGGGGCGGGCCTGGGCCTGACCGGCCAGTTCGTTCATGAACTGGTTCATCTCGTTGCGCTCCGCCACCGACCATTGCCGCCGGGCGGTGCTGGCCGAGCCGCCGGGCTTTTCCACCGTCAGCAGGCGCCGGGAAGGCTGGGTTTTGGGCGGAGCCTTGGGCGATTTTGGCGGTGCCGCCGGAGCCGCCGCCTCGGCGGGCGCCCGGGGAATCTGGACGGGGGGTGCCGGTGCCCGCCGGCCGAGGGTCGCCTCCAGCCGGGAAGGCGGCCCGCTCTCGGGGGGCGGCGGTTGCCGGGAAAGCAGCAGTACCCCGCCGTGGATCAGCACGGACAGAGCGAGAGCCCAAGGAAACAGGCGGGGTGAGTGCATACTTTCGCGCCGAAACATCCGCTTATTTTATCCGGCCGCAAGGCTTTGCCGCGCAGCCAGCCCCCCCGCCCATAGATCGGGTGAAGGCTGTATTGAGGCGGGCCATGGGCAACAGGTACTCTCATCGGGTCACCTGCCGACCGACGATCATGCCCACGCCCGACCTGCACCAGCGCCAGCACTACCATCATTTGGCCGTCCACTCCCTCAACAGCGACGAGCTTGAGGAATTGGACGACTTCCTCGGTTCGGACGCCGTTCCCGCCGGCCTCTGGGGGGTGGACGTGCTGCACGGATTCCTGACTTCGATCGCCCTCTCGGCCACGGACATCGACCGCAGCCAGTGGCTGCCCCTGGTCTGGAGCACCAGTCCGGAGGAAGCCCCGGCCTTCGACGGTCCTGACCAGGAAGAACGCCTCACCGCCTACGTCCTGCGCATGTTCGACGACATCAAGGCCGCCCTGACGGACCCGGAGCGGGGCTTCTCCCCCCTGGTCGCCGTCTGCCGCAGCGCCGCCGGCCAGTCGTACAACGACGGCACCATGTGGTGCAACGGCTTCATGCTCGGGCTGGTGCTCTTCGACAGCCACTGGACGTCATTCCTGGAGACCCAGGCCAGCGGCGGACTCCTGCTGCCCATCGTCCTGCTCGGCTCCGACAAGGTGCCGGAGGACTGGGAAGGAATGTGCTCCACCTCCGACCAACGGGCCCGGCTGACGGAATGGATACCGGCGGTGGTGGAGGCCATCCACGTCCAGCGCTTCATCCTCGAACTGGTGGCCCTCAAGGAGTCCCGGCAGACCCTGGCGGCCGCCAAGGACCTCTGCCGCTGCGGCAGCCGCAAGGCCTTCCGGGCCTGCTGCGGCGCTCCCCATCGGCTGCACTGAAGGAGAGAGAACGGACGGCTCGTAGCCCCACATTCACCGGGGGGCGGCAATGGTAACCGCCCCCGACCGGCCCCGGGGCCGCCATGGGCGTCGCGCCTTCATCCGCCGCGCCACGCTGGGCTATGCCGTATTCGCCCTGATCTGGATATTCTTCTCGGACCGCATCCTCAACGCCCTGGCCGACGTCAGGACTATGGCTTGGCTGTCGACGGCCAAGGGAATGCTGTTCGTGGCGGTCACCGCCGCCCTCCTCTACTTCTTCCTGCTCACCGTCCCCGACCGGGCCGACAGCCGCGCGACGGCCTCCCTGCTGGAAACCCTGGCCGCCCCGCCCACCGCCAGCCGGTGGCCCCCGCTGGCCCTCTACGGCTTCGCCTTCGCCGTCACGGCGGCCACCGTGGCATTGAGGATGCAGCTGGCCGCTACCTTCGGCGATCGCCCCCTGCTCATCCTCTTCATGCTGCCCATCGTCCTGAGCGCCCTCCTGGGCGGCCTGGGCCCCGGGCTCCTGGCCACCGCCGTGGCGGCCCTGAGCGCCAATTTCCTCACCGTCCCCCAACCCCTCACGATCCAGGCGGAGAGGAGCTACGACCTGC
>JBLNBI010000133.1:0-3649 GCA_050259815.1 Actinomycetota bacterium
AGCCCGCCACGAGCGGGAAATGATGGATAACCGCCCCCTGCTGCCCTCCGATGCCGTGCCGCCGCCGGAACAGCTCCCGGCCAATATCGAAATTGGCCACGGCGATGTGCTGATCGCCGCCATCACCTCCTGCACCAACACCTCCAACCCGGCGGTGATGCTGGCCGCCGGTCTCCTTGCCAAGAAAGCGGTGGCGGCGGGACTCAAGGTCAATGAGCACGTGAAGACCTCCCTCGCCCCCGGCTCCCGGGTGGTGACGGAATACCTGAAGAGCGCCGGGCTGATCTCCTACCTGGGGCAATTGGGCTTCAAGCTGGTGGGCTACGGCTGCACCACCTGCATCGGCAATTCCGGCCCCCTGGATCCGGATCTGGAAGAGACCATTACCGACAAGGATCTCATCTGCGCCGCCGTCCTCTCAGGCAACCGCAATTTCGAGGCCCGCATCCATCCCAACATCAAGGCCAACTTCCTCATGAGCCCGCCCCTGGTGGTGGCCTTTGCCATTGCCGGCCGGGTGACCACGGACCTGACCAAGGATCCTCTCGGCCATACCCCCAAGGGCGACCCGGTGTTTCTCCGGGACATCTGGCCGACCCCCGCGGAAATCCACGAAGTCCTGGGCTTTGCCACCAATCCGGAAACCTATAGGCGCCTTTATCGCAACGTCGCCGAGGAAAATCCCCTGTGGAACGCCATCACGGCCGGCAGCGGGGAAGCCTACGCCTGGGAGCCCTCCACCTACATCGCGGAGCCGCCCTTCTTCCAGGGCTTTTCCATGACGCCTCGCCCGGCATCCGACATCCGCAATGCCAGCCCCCTGGCCATCTTCGGGGATTCGGTCACCACCGACCACATCAGCCCGGCCGGCTCCATCAAGCCCACCTCTCCCGCCGGCCAGTACCTCCAGGCCAACGGCGTGCCCATCGACGAGTTCAACAGCTACGGCTCCCGGCGGGGCAACCACGAGGTGATGATGCGGGGCACCTTCGCCAACGTCCGCATCCGCAACCTCATGCTGCCGCCCCGGGAGGACGGCACCCAGGTCGAGGGCGGCATCACCCTGTGCCAGCCGGAGGGCAGGCAGACCACCATCTACGAGGCAGCCATGCACTACATCGCCGGCGGCACGCCGACCGTGGTCTTCGCCGGCGAGGAATACGGCACCGGCTCCAGCCGGGACTGGGCCGCCAAGGGCACCCTGCTCCTCGGGGTGAAGGCGGTCATCGCCCGGAGCTTCGAGCGCATCCACCGCTCCAACCTGGTGTGCATGGGCGTTCTGCCGCTGCAGTTCAAGGGCAATGACAGCGCCCAAACCCTGGGTCTCAGGGGCGACGAGGTGTTCGACATCGTCGGCATCGAAGGCGGCTTCCAGCCCCAGCAGGACGTGACCCTGGCCATCACCCGGGCCGACGGCACCCGCCAGGAAGTGAAACTGCTGCTGCGCATCGACACCCCCATCGAGGTGGATTACTACCTCAACGGTGGCATCCTGCCCTACGTGCTGCGCATCCTGATGGCAGGCTGAAACGCAACGGCGCATCCCGGAGGGCGGGGCGTCCGCGGAGCGGGCGAGGACTGTCTGAGCCGCGCAGCGGCGAGTTTCGCAGCCCGACGGAGCGGACGTCCCACCCGACGCGCTCCAGGCTGATAACAGCCCGAAAAACCCAAACACCACCACCGGCCAGCCCCCCCAACCCGGTATAATCCGCCCTTTTCCGCGGACTTCTTCCGCGCCCTTTTCCTTTTTCCGCCAATTACATGGAACTCGCCAAAGCTTTCGAACCGGCCGACATCGAGCGCCGCTGGTATCCCGAATGGGAAAACCGGGGCTATTTCGCCGCCGGCCTGGACAAGTCCAAGTCCGACGCCTTCTGCATCCTGCTGCCCCCGCCCAACGTCACCGGCACCCTGCACATGGGCCACGGCTTCAACCAGACCATCATGGATGCCCTCACCCGCTACCACCGCATGCGGGGCGACAACACCCTGTGGCAGCCGGGCACCGACCACGCCGGCATCGCCACCCAGATCGTCGTGGAGCGCCAGCTGGACCAGCAGGGCATTTCCCGCCACGACCTGGGCCGGGAGAAGTTCCTGGAAAAGGTCTGGGAATGGAAGGAATACTCCGGCGGCACCATCACCCGCCAGATGCGCCGCCTGGGTACCAGCCCGGACTGGACCCGCGAGCGCTTCACCATGGACGCCGGGCTCTCCAAGATCGTCACCGAGACCTTCGTCCGCCTCTATAACGAGGGCCTCATCTACCGCGGCAAGCGGCTGGTGAACTGGGACCCGAAGCTGAACACCGCCGTCTCCGACCTGGAGGTCGTCTCTGAAGAGGAAGACGGCTTCATGTGGCACATCCGCTACCCGCTGGCGGACGGCTCTGGCTCCCTGACCGTGGCCACCACCCGGCCGGAAACCATGCTGGGCGACACCGCCGTCATGGTCCACCCGGAGGATGAGCGATACAAGGCCATGATCGGCAAGATGGTGAAGCTGCCGCTGACCGACCGGGAAATCCCCATCATCGCCGACGCCTATGTCGATCTGGAATTCGGCACCGGCTGCGTCAAGGTCACCCCGGCCCACGATTTCAACGACTACGCCGTCGGCCAGCGCCATAACCTGCCGCTGATCTCCATCCTCACCCTGGATGCCAAGATCAACGACAACGCCCCGGACAAATACCGGGGCCTGGACCGCTTCGAGGCCCGCAAGGCCGTGGTCGCCGACCTGGAATCCCTCGGCATCCTGGAGAAGACCGACAAGCACAAGCTCAAGGTTCCCCGGGGCGACCGCACCGGCGTGGTCATTGAGCCCATGCTCACGGACCAATGGTTCGTCGCCATGTCCAAGCCGGGCGCCGACGGCAAGTCCATCACCGAGAAGGCCCTGGAGTGCGTCTCTTCCGGCGAGATCAAGTTCTACCCGGAAAACTGGGTGAATACCTACAACCAGTGGCTCAATAACATCCAGGACTGGTGTATTTCCCGCCAGCTGTGGTGGGGCCACCAGATTCCCGCCTGGTACGGCGAGAACGGCGAGGTCTTCGTCGCCCACAATGAAGAGGAAGCCAAGGCCGAGGCCGCCAAGGCCGGCTACACCGGCGCCCTCAAGCGGGACGAGGACGTGCTCGACACCTGGTACTCCTCCGCCCTGTGGCCCTTCTCCACCCTGGACTGGACCCCCGAGTGGCCGGCCAAGTCCAACGATGCCCTCGACCTCTACCTGCCCTCCACAGTGCTGGTCACCGGCTTCGACATCATCTTCTTCTGGGTCGCCCGCATGGTCATGATGACCAAGCACATCACCGGCAAGATTCCCTTCAAGCACGTCTATGTCCATGGCCTCATCCGGGACGCGGAAGGCCAGAAGATGTCGAAGTCGAAGGGCAACGTGCTCGATCCGATCGACCTGATCGACGGCATCGGCGTCGAGGAACTGGTGAAGAAGCGCACGACCGGCCTGATGAACCCCAAGCAGGCCGAGAAGATCGAGAAGCGCACCCGCAAGGAATTCCCCGAAGGCATCAAGGGCGTGGGCACCGATGCACTGCGCTTCACCTTCCTTTCGCTTGCCTCCCCTGGCCGCGACATCAAGTTCGACATGCAGCGTTGCGAGGGCTATCGCAACTTCTGCAACA
>JBLNBI010000134.1:0-10431 GCA_050259815.1 Actinomycetota bacterium
CTGAGTTGAGAAATCAGCTGAACGGGCGGCAGCCGAAAGGAAGTAAAAGGCCCTACCGGGTCTGCAGGGCTCTCATCAGCCCCGCCATTCCCAGGATCTTCATGACTCGCTTCAGATTGTAGGCGAGCACATGCAGACTCATTTCCGTGCTGACCCGATCCAGGGTCCGGGTCAGGAAATGGGTGGCCCCCATCCAGGACTTGATCGACAACCTCAACCGCCCGGGGGATTTCGTCATCGTGAATTACCACCGGAAGGCCGTCGGCCAATCCGGGGGCGGCCATATCTCGCCCCTCGCGGCCTATGACGCGGTGACCGATTCGGTGCTGGTCCTGGATGTGAATCCGAGCCTTCACCCCTGGGTCTGGATGCCCTTGGCGACCCTCATCCAGGGCATGCGGACCCGCGATGTGACGGAGAATCGCGGCTACATCCTGGTGCGCCCCAGCGAACGCCAGTTGCCGGCCGAATAGCACCACGTAATACCGGATGGACCGGCCGAAAATACGGTCCATCGCCCAGTGGTTGCGGACTGGCCAGCCGCTAACCTTTCATGCACTTGACATTACCGGAGATGAAAATGCTCGTGCTCGCCACCACCCACGATCGCCGCATCGCCGAACTGGAAGCGGCCTGTGCCCAGGCCCAGGCGGAAAAGGAGGCGGCGCTGCGCACCGTGGGCCAGCTGAATGCCCGGATTCAGCGGCTCGAGGATGAAAACTCTGCCCACAGGAGGATGCAGGCCGGCGCCCTGTCCCTCTACGACAACCTGCGCACCTATGGCGAAACCCTCGCCAGCAGCCAGCAGTCACTGGCCTCCCTGACCGAGGGGCTGGCCGGCAAGCAGTTGGAAAGCCTCGCGTCCCACCAGATGACCCGGGACGGCAACGCCATCATGGGCCACATCGTGGAGGAACTGTCCGACCTGGCCGACCGCTCTCGCTCCACCATGGCGGCGGTGGAGGGCCTGTCCGACAGCGCCCGGAAAATCGGCACCATCGTCGACCTGATCAAGGACATCGCCGACCAGACCAACCTCCTCGCCCTCAACGCCGCCATCGAGGCGGCCCGGGCCGGGGAGTCCGGCCGGGGCTTCGCGGTGGTGGCCGACGAGGTCAGGAAGCTGGCCGAGCGCACCGGAAAGGCCACCGACGACATTGCCGTGCTGGTCCAGCGCATCGCCGGCGAAACGGCCACCGCCACCAGCCATATCGGCGACCTGGCGGAGAAGGCGGAATCCTTCGGCGCCCACGACTCCCGGGCGGCCACGGGCATCAACAGCCTGATCGGCATGGTGGAAAAACTGGAATCCTCCCTGGGGCGCTCGGCCCTGCGCAGCTTTGTCGAATTGGCCAAGTTCGACCACCTGATCTTCAAGTTCGAGGTCTACAAGGTCTGCCTCGGGATTTCCGACCGGCGTCCCGACGAGTTCGCCAGCCACCGCAACTGCCGCCTGGGCAAGTGGTACTACGAGGGCGAGGGGCAGCGCTGCTACTGCCGCCTGGAAGGCTACGCCGCCCTGGAGCAGCCCCACCAGGATGTGCACCACCACGGCAGGGAAGCGGTGCAGCTCTACCGGGCCGGGAATCCGGAAGCCGGCGCCCGGTCGGTGAGGGCCATGGAGGCGGCGAGCCGCCGGGTCCTGGATTGCCTGGAAAAGATCGCCCGGGATAGCGAGGCGGCTTGACGCCCACCAGGAGCGGAGGCCGCCGGCGACCAGTCTCCTGGCATAATTGCGACCTTCATGACATCGGATTAAAAAACAGGCCATGGCCCCCAACACCCCCCTGCGCAAAGACTTGACCAGGATCATCGTCACCGCCCTGATCTCCCTGTTCCTGGTGCCCCTGGGTACCTACCTGTTCGTCTCTCACGCCCTGCCCCGCCAGGATGCGGACTTCCTCGCCGCCATCGAGCGCAAGGTGGATGAGGATCGCCGCCTGGACGACCAGGGAAAGCTGAGCAACAAACTCTTCTTCCGCAGCACGCCGCCCTCCCACACCTGCGGCGACCCGCGTCCGGAACTGACGTCCTACCGAGAGGCCGTCTGCCCGCAGTATTCCCCCCTGTGGCAATTCCATGTGGCCAAGCAGGTTTCCGGGATCGCCCTGCTGGCCGGCATCTTGCTGCTGGCGACCATCTCCGCCCTGGGATTCGCGGCCTTCCTCAACCGGCGTGCCCAGTATCTGAGCTTCGTCCTGGGCTGGCGCCTGCTCACGGTCGCCAGCGCCGCCGAGGTAGTGGTCCAGGGCGCCCTGCTCGCCTGGCTGTCCTTCTGGGTGACCGCCTTCTTCTTCCACATCTATATCCTCAAGCTGATCCTCCTGTTGGTCGTCGCAGCCGGCGCGGGGATTCTCCACGCCCTCGCCTGCCTCCTCAGGCGTGCACCTGGGAACACCGGCGTGGAAGGCGCGATCATCGGCAAGGCGGACGCCCCCGCCCTTCGGGCCCATATCCGCGAACTGGCCGATACCCTGGGGACCGCCCCGCCCGACCACATCGTGGCCGGCATCGACACCAATTTCTTCGTCACCGAGGCCCCCTTGCGGGTCGGCGAGCAGACGCTGAAGGGACGTTCCCTGTTCATCAGCCTTCCCCTCCTCCGCCTGCTGGACCGGGGCGAAGCCGATGCGGTGCTTGCCCACGAACTGGCCCACTTCGGCGCCGGCGATACGGCCAGCAGCGCTGCCCTGGGCCCCAAGCTCGCCCAGTACGACGACTATTGCCGGATGATGGCCAAGCCCGGCCTCACCCTGCTGGCCTTCTGCCTGTTGCGCCTCTATCGAGTCATATTCGAATTCGCCTTGAAGCGGGACAGCCGGGCTCGGGAATTCCAGGCGGACAAGATCGCCGCCACGCTGGTGTCCCCCCAGGCCATCATCACGGCCCTGATCAAGGTCGGGGCATATGCAAAATATCGTGGCCAAGTCGAGCGAGGCCTGTTCGCCCAGTCGGAACGGCACGGCGAATCAATCGGCATCGCCCACCGGATCGCCGACGGACTGGCTCCCTATACGGCCTCCACCCAGTTCCTGGAGGCCATGGGCTCGGTGGGAGTCCCCCATCCCTTCGACTCCCATCCCCCCTTGTCCGAGCGCATGCAGAACGTCGCATGCCCCATTGCCCTCCAGGACTATCCGCAGATCGTCACCGGCACGCCCGCCGCGACCTGGATTCCAGACATCCAGGAGGCGGACGGCATCGAGCAGCGCCTGTGGGATGCCTACGAAAGCCGGTTCGCAGCCGCCCACGAACAGGATCTTGCCTACCGTTACCGCCCCGCCACCGAGGCCGAGCGGGCCATCGTCCTGAAGTATTTCCCGCCCCGGGTCTTCAACCTGTGGGGCTCCAAGCAGGTGGAAATATCCTACGAGGGCCTGGTGCTCCCCACGACCGCCGACCTCATGCCCTGGGACAGCATCGCCAATCTCAAATATACGGATGGCTTCTACGGCGACGTGCTGGAGATAGTCCATCCGGAAACGGGGTGGACCGGGTCGAGGACCACCAAGGTCAAGCTGCCCGGCATCGGGAGGGATCGCACCAATTTCAAGGCGGCCCTGGGCCACTACTGGCAGCGGCACCAGATCATGTGCAAGCTTGCCAGCGGCGAAGCGGCCGCAGGCTGACGCTCCTCACAACCCCAGCACCCCCTGGGTATTGAACGCCCGGTCGATGACGTTGCGGCCGAAGGCCTCCACTTGGTCCAGCAACCCATGTTCGAAGCCGTGGGGCCGGTGACCCGTGACCTCGGTCCATAGTTCGGCCACCCGGCTTGGGGTCACCGGGGCCGGATCTTCCCCCGGGGCATGGGCGGTGGCCTGAAAACCCCGGCTCCAGTGGTCGCCGGGGGCGTAGCGGTGGCCGATGTACTCGATGGCCGCCATGGCCTCCTGGCTGTCCAGGGCCGACCAGCGGCCGGCGGAACTGCAGGCGAAGGCGCTGCCGTCCGGCAGGGGCACGATGGCCGCCAGGCGCTGCTCGTGGCCCTGCTCCTCCCGGCGGAATTCGATGAAGCGGATGCCTCGGTCCGCCACCGCTGGCAGGACCCGGTTCTCGATGATCCAGGAATCGAGCCGGCGCACCCCGTTCATGACCAGTTTCACCAGCTCGCCGGTGGGAGCGCAGGCCGTCTTGGCCTGGGCCAGCAGATCAGCGGCGCTTTGCGGCCAATCGAGTTTCGGAAACTCAGTGCCCATGTTCGAACAGCTTCTTGGCCACGCCCGCTGCGTGCCGCCCCTGGTAGCGGGCGATCTGGAGTTCGTTGGGGGACGGCTGCCGGGATCCGTCGCCGCCGGTGATGGTGGAGGCTCCGTAAGGCGTGCCGCCGGAGAGGGCGCTCATATCCACCAGCCCCGCCTCGGCGTAGGGCACCCCGACGATGACCATGCCGTGGTGCAGCAGGGTGGTGTGGAAGCTGGTGATGGTGGTCTCCTGGCCGCCGTGCTGGCTGGCGGTGCTGGTGAAGACGCTGCCCACCTTGCCGATGAGGCTGCCTTCCATCCACTGCTTGCCCGTCTGGTCGAAGAAATTGCGCATCTGGGCGCACATGTTCCCGAAGCGGGTGGGGGTGCCGAAGATGAGGGCATGGGCATCCACCATGTCCTCGGGCCGGATCACCGGCACCTGGGCAAAAGCCGCCCGTTTGGCGGCGGCGCCGCTCTGTTCCAGGATTTCCTGGGGCACCAGCTCGGGCACCTGCCAGAGGGAAACCTCGGTGTCGTGGACTTCCCGGGCGCCCTCGGCCACGGCCTGGGCCAGTTGGTAGATGTGGCCGTACATGCTGTAGAAGATGACTTGAACGCGTATGCTCATGGTGGCTCTCCAAAAGGGATGATCAGTCTTTGCCCGGCCCGGTTCCCTGGCCGCTATGGCGGTGGCGGTGCAGGTCATGGGTGACGAAATTCCGCGCCCCCGTCGGCGGCGCCAGCCACTCCTCGTGGCCCAGGCTGTGGCGGATGTCTTCCAGGCCGCTCTGCCAGTGGTCCCGCATGGACAGGGGATCGAATTCGTAATCCTTGGCCATCCCGTCCCACTCCTTTTCCCGGTAAATGAGGTGGATCACATTCACCCTGCGGTCCGACGCCCACAGGCCGGCCTGGGTGCAGCAGGGGTCGCGGCGGCGGTCGGGGGGAATCCGTTCCAGCAGTTCGCGGATCAGGTGTCGCAATCGCTGCTCCCGGCTCATGAGGTCGGTGATGGCCCGGGTGCGGCTGGAGTACTGGATGTCCTTCTGGCGCTCATGGACGTCCCATATGTTGCTGGGCAGCACGCCCTTGGAACTCCACAGATCCACCTGGAAGGCCAGGGTGTCGGTCCGGGGCCAGGCCTGGAGCACCCGCAGGAGCGGCGTGTTGGAAACCAGGCCGCCGTCCCAGTAGAACTCCCCGTCGATCTCCACCGGCGGGAAGCCCGGCGGCAGCGCCCCGGAAGCCATGAAATGCTCGGTCCTGAGGCGCCCTTTCCAGGTGCCGCAGGTGTTGTCGAAATAGTCGAAATTGCCGGTGCGGACATTGACGGCGCTCACCGACACCCGGGTTTCGCCGGCGTTGATCCGGTCGAAATCCACCAGGGATTCCAGGGTGGCCTTCAACTGGGCGTTGTCGTAATAGCTGGCCTTCTCCGGCGGCAGTTCCACCGCCGCCCAGGGCGGGGGCAGGCGGGGGACGAAGAAACCGGCCTGCCCCTCCAGCACTACCCGCCAGGCCTGGAAGGCGCCGAACACCTTGCGGGCCTCGCCCCCCAGGACATCGATGCAGCGCTGGAGCACATCGGCCGCCGGATGGGGAAAGGCCGGCCGGCAGATGGTTTCCCAGAATTGCCGCAGCCGGGCGCAGCGGCTCTCCGGCGGGTTGCCGGCAATGATGGCGCTGTTGAAGGCGCCGATGGAGATGCCGGCCACCCAGTCGGGGAAGATGCCCGCCTCGTCCAGGCCCTCGTACACCCCTGCCTGGTAGGCGCCCAGGGCACCGCCGCCCTGGAGGACCAGGGCCACGGTGCCGTAGGGCAGCTGCCGGCGGGCTTTCGCCATCAATGCATGTACCAGCCGTGGCTCACGACGAAAGATTGGCCTGTAAAGGCGGCGGTGGGGAAAGTAGCCAGGAAGAGCACCGTTTCGGCCACGTCGTCCAGGGTGGTGAACTGGCCGTCCACCGTCTCCCCCAGCATGACCTTCTTCACCACGTCTTCCTCGCTGATGCCTAGGGTCTTGGCCTGGACGGGAATCTGCTTGTCCACCAGCTCGGTGCGGACGAAGCCGGGGCAAATCACATGGGCGCGGACGTTGTGCTCCGCCCCTTCCTTGGCCAGCACCCGGGCGAGGCCCAGCAGGCCGTGCTTGGCAGCGACGTAGGGGGCCTTGAGCGGCGAGGCGACGTGGGAATGGACCGAGCCGGTATAGATGACGGTGCCGCCCCGGTCGTCCTTGTACATATGGCGCAGGGCCGCCCGGGTGGTGAGGAAGGCGCCGTCCAGGTGGCTCGCCACCACCCGCTTCCAGTCGGCGAAGGCCAGTTCCGCGATCGGCTTGACGAACTGGATGCCGGCGTTGGAAACCAGGATGTCCAGGCTGCCGAATTTCTGGGCGGCGGCATCGATGCCCTGGTCCACCTGGGCCTCGTCGGTAACGTCCATGGCCACCGCCATGGCCTGGGCGCCTGCCTGTTCGATTTCCCGGGCGGTGGCTTGTGCCTCGTCGAGCTTGAGATCGGCGATGGTCACCGCGGCCCCGGCCCGGGCCAGGGTCTGGGCGATGGCCTTGCCGATGCCCTGGGCAGAACCGGTGATGAGCGCGACCTTGCCGGCCAGTTGCTGATCCGCCATGGCAAGACTCCTTAATGTCCGAATATCGCCATCCCCAGCATCACCCCGAAGATCAGGATCAGCAGGAAGATGGCGAAGGCGATGAAGAAAAGGATTTTGGAAATCCGGCGCGCGCCGGAGGCGACGCCCGTGAAGCCGAAGAAACCGGCGATGACCGAAATGACAAAAAAGATGATGGCCAGCTTGAGCATGGCGTTTCTCCGACGGGGTCGAACGCAGGCCCTCGAGCAACCGCCATGCCGCAGGAAGGAGTCCCGGGAGGCGCCGCCCCTTTGCAACACTTACAGGGCCTTGGAAATCTTGCCACTGGACGGTCCCCTCGCCGGCCCCCTGAAACCCACTGCTCCGGGAGCGCCGATTGCTCAGGCATGGGAGCAAACCCGCCACGACAAGGAGCCGCAACCCAGGTCCGTGGCGCCGTCACTGACTTCGCCAGGAGGCAAATATGAAAGCTGAAATGAAGCGCAGGCTGATCGCTACGTTGCTGGTGCCCGTATTGAGCTTGCCGGTGGCCGGCCTATCCATCGCCGCCAGCGACAAGGCCGACGCGACCAAGGGGAGCATGGCCGGTACCCAGGCCAGCGCCCGGGATGTGCGGGCCAGCAAGCTGATCGGGATGACGGTGAAGAATCCCCAAGGGGAGACCCTGGGCAAGATCGACGACCTGGTCGTGGATGTGAACAACGAGCGGGTCCATTACGCGGTTCTCGCCTCCGGCGGCATCATGGGCATGGGCGGCAAGATGTTCGCCTATCCGGTAAGCCTGTTCCGGCCGGGCGCCGACAAGGACGAACTGGCCCTCAACGTGGACAAGGACCGCCTGAAGAACGCCCCCGGCTTCGAGAAGAAGAACACCCCCGACTGGGGCAGCAGCCAGGACAAGTACCGCAGCGACGTGGACAAGTATTTCGGCCCGACGGTCGCCGTCAAACCCATGCCCAACGAGCGCCTGGTGCGGGCCAGCACCCTGATCGGCAAGGACGTGGATGACCGGGAAGGCAAGAAGGCCGGCGAGATCAAGGATCTGGTGGTGAACATGGGCACCGGCCGGGTGCACTACGCCGTCCTTGACGTGGACACCTCCTGGATGAAGTCCGACAAGTTCATGCCGGTATCCCTCCATGCCTTCACCTACCCGGCCGAGCAGAACAGCAAGAAGGACCTGGTGATCAACGTCGCTCGCAACCAGTTGGACGCCACCAAGGCCGGCATCGACAAGAAGCGCTGGGACGACATGGACCTGAACGACCCCGGCTTCCAGCGCACGGTGGATAGCCAGCTCGCCACCGTCTCGGCCCACGGCCGGGCAGCCGGCGCCGCCGGCCCCACCCGCTCCGACGCGGACGAGATGGGCACTTCCCGGCGTTCCGCCACCTCCAACTCCGGCAGGGGCGAATAGCGTCCGTCTCACGCCCCTCCGCCATGGCGAAGCGGCAGCCGCCGCTTCCCAGGCCGCCGGCCCTCTCCTCCCGGGAGGGGCCGGCCCATTGAAAAGGGACTCCCGGCCCAGGGCCGGGCTTTTTCCTATTCAGACCACGGGAGAATGAATTGGCTGCTTCGCCGGAAACCAACCCCAGCCCGCCGGCCGTGGACCGGGAACTGCCGGAGGGGGCCCTCATCATCATTCCCGTCCGGGACGTGGTGCTGCTCCCCGGCCTGCTCATGCCGGTGCCCATCGGGCGCCGCTTCGCCGTCAGCGCCACCCAGGAGGCCATCCAGCAGAACAAGCCGGTGGGCATCCTGCTCCAGAAGAACCCGGACGACGACGCCCCCGATCCCGGCAATTTCCACGGGATGGGCACCATCGCCAACATCGTGCGCTATGTGAGCGGCCCGGACGGCTCCCACCAGGTGGTGTGCCACGGGCTGCAGCGCTTCCGGGTGAGCGAATTCCTGAAGGGCTACCCCTTCTACGCCGCCCGGGTGGAGCGCCGGCTCCTGGAGCCGGACCCCGAATCCCCCTCGGTCAAGGCCCGCGTGGAACAGATCAAGGAGCGGGCGGCGGAACTCCTCAAGCTCATGCCCACGCCCCCCCCGGAAATCGGCAACGCCATCCGGGGCATGACTTCCCCCTCGGCCCTGGCGGATTTCGTGGCCGGCCTCCTGGACATGACCCTGGAGGAGAAGCAGGACTTCCTGGAAACCCTGGACGCCGAGGAGCGCATGGACCGGGTCCTGGGCTTCCTTTCCCGCCGCATGGAGGTGCTTTCCCTGACCCACCAGATCGACCGCCAGACGAAGACCCGCATGGACGAGCAGCAGCGGGAATTCGTCCTGCGGGAGCAGCTGAAGACCATCCGCCGGGAACTGGGGGAAGCCGAGTCCGACGCCGCCGGCGTGGACGAGCTGGGGGAGGCCATCGCCAAGGCCGGCATGCCCGACGAGGTGGCGACCCACGCCCGCAAGGAGCTGCGCCGGCTGACCCGGATGAACGAGTCCAGTTCGGAATACTCCATGCAGCGCACCTACCTGGAGACCCTGGTGGAGCTGCCCTGGGCCGTATCCAGCGAGGACCGGATCGACATCGCCGAGGCCCGTCGCATCCTGGAGGAGGACCATGCGGGGCTCCCCAAGGTGAAGCGCCGCATCCTGGAATACCTGGCGGTGAAGAAGCTCAACCCCAGGGGCCGCAGCCCCATCCTCTGCTTCGCCGGCCCCCCCGGGGTGGGCAAGACGTCCCTCGGCCAGAGCATCGCCAAGGCCACGGGCCGGAAATTCGCCCGGGTGAGCCTGGGGGGCGTCCATGACGAGGCGGAAATTCGCGGCCACCGCCGCACCTATATCGGGTCCCTGCCCGGCAACATCATCCAGGCCGTGGCCAAGGCCGGGGCCAAGAACTGCCTCCTCATGCTGGACGAGATGGACAAGCTGGGGGCCAGCGCCCACGGGGACCCGTCGGCGGCGCTCCTGGAGGTGCTGGACCCGGCCCAGAATTCCACCTTCCGGGACAATTACCTGGGGGTGCCCTTCGACCTTTCCCAGGTCATGTTCATCGCCACCGCCAACGTGCTGGACGCCGTTCCCCTGCCGCTCCGGGACCGCATGGAGGTAATCCACATCCCCGGCTACACGGAGGAGGAAAAGGCCCAGATCGCCATGCGCTACCTGGTGCCCCGCCAGCGGGAGGACCACGGCCTCACCGAGGCCCAGTGCAACCTCACCGAGCAAGCCATCCGGGCTGTGATCCGGGACTACACCCGGGAGGCTGGGGTGCGGAACCTGGAGCGGGAAATCGGCAACGTCTTCCGCTACGTTGCCATGCAGATCGCCGAGGGCATGGCCGACCAGGTGGAGGTGCGGGCCGCCGACCTGCCCACCATCCTGGGCCCGGCCCGCTTTGAAAGCGAGATCGCCCTGCGCACCGGGCTTTCCGGGGTCGCCACCGGGCTCGCCTGGACCCGGGTGGGGGGCGACATCCTGTTCATCGAGGCCACCCTCACCCCGGGCAGCGGCAAGCTCACCCTGACCGGCCAGTTGGGGGATGTGATGAAGGAGAGCGTCCAGGCGGCCCTCACCCTGGTGAAGGCCCACGCCCCCCGCTTCGGCTTCGCCAACGAGCTGTTCGAGAAGAACGACCTCCACGTCCACGTGCCGGCCGGCGCCATCCCC
>JBLNBI010000135.1:0-7998 GCA_050259815.1 Actinomycetota bacterium
AGCCAATGGAGTGCACGGATGCGGACGCCAATGGCGATCCCACTGACCTGACCTACCAGCGCTACGAGAACCTGTTCAAGGGCGAGGCGGGGCTTGTCGGCCTGGCAGAAGAAGAGCCCGCCCTTGGGAGTTTCCCAGGAGGCCAGATGACAGAAGTGCCGCTCCAGACTGGCGGCAAAGCTGTCCCGCTTGCGGCGGTAGGTTTCCACCAGGCCGGCGAGGCGCTCCTCCCGGTCCGGGGCGTTCAATTGTTCCAGGACCAGCCACTGGCTCAGGCGGTTGCTATGGAGGTCCGCCGCCTGCTTGAGCCGCACCAGGTACGGGAAAATTTCCGGGGAGGCCGCCAGGAAGCCCAGCCGCAGGCCGGGGGCCAAGCTCTTGGAGAAGGATCCCTGGTAGATCCAGTTGGCCTTCCTGACCCGGGCGCAGACGGGCGTCCGGTCGCAGGCATCGAACACCAGGTCCCGGTAGGGATCGTCCTCGAAGACCGTTACCCCGGCTTCGTCGCAGGCCCGGGCGAAGGATTCCCGCTCGGCCGCCGAATAGCAGTGGCCAGTGGGATTCTGAAAGGTCGGGATGGCGTAGGCGAAGGCCGGCTTCTCCCGGGCCAGGGCTTCCGTATCCATGCAGCCTGCCGAATAAGGAACGAAGCGGGCGCCGAAGAAACGGAAGACCTGGAGGGCCGCCAGGTAGGTGGGAGACTCCACCGCCACCGGCGTGCCCGGATCGATGAAGAGCTTGGCGACCAGGTCGATGCCCTGCTGGGAGCCGGACAGCACCAGCACCTGTCCGGCATCGCACTCCAGACCGATCTTCCCGAGTTCCTCGGCGATGCGCTGGCGCAGTTCCGGGTCGCCCTCGGTCGGGCCGTACTGCAGGGCGCCGGCAGGAGCGTCCAGGCTGAAGCGGGGGAAGGTTTCCGGGGAAGGCAGGCCGCCGGCGAAGGAAATCATCCCGGGCCGGTTGGCCACCGACAGGATCTCCCGGATGGGTGAGGGATGCAGATCGCCCACTCGGGCTGACAGGCGGCTGGCTGCCGGCATGGAAATCTCCTAATAACGTCAATGTTATTGACCTATAGACATCCTAACGCCGCCGAAGCTAAAGTGTCAATATGATTGACCTAAATCAGCAGACCGAGCTCCGCCAGTCCATCGAGCTCTTCTATTTCGCCTACCGGTCCTTCACCACCCGGGCCGACCGCATCCTGGAAGAGCGCGGGCTGGGGCGGGTGCATCACCGCATCCTCTACTTCGTGGGGCACAATCCCGACGTGGCGGTCAATGCGCTGCTGGCCATCCTCAAGGTGAGCAAGCAGGCCCTCAATGCCCCCCTGCGCCAGCTGGTCGAGACGGGGCTGATTTCGGCGACGGTGGCCGGCCATGACCGGCGGGTGAAACTCCTTCGCCTGACCGATGCCGGACAGGCGCTGGAAGCCCAATTGACCGGCGCCCAGATGGAACACCTGGCTTCGGTATTCGACACCGCCGGCCCCGGCGCGGCCGATGGATGGCGTAAAGTAATGGAAGCGCTGGCAAGGGAGACATAGGCAGCACCTTCCTGCACGCGGGCAGTCCTACTCAAGGAGGCAGATCATGCGGATTGGCATCCCCAAGGAAATCAAGAACCACGAGTACCGGGTCGGCATGACCCCCGGCAGCGTCCGGGAACTGGTGGCCCACGGCCATGAGGTGCTGGTGCAGAAAAACGCGGGCACGGCCATCGGCCTCACCGACGCCCAGTACCAGGCCGCCGGCGCCGAACTGGTGGACAGCCCCGAAGAGGTCTTTGCCCGGGCCGAACTGATCGTCAAGGTCAAGGAGCCCCAGCCCCAGGAATGCCTGCTCCTGCGCCCCGGCCAGGTGCTCTTCACCTACCTGCACCTCGCCCCCGATCCCCAGCAGACAAAGCTTCTTGTGGAATCCGGCGTCACCGCCATCGCCTACGAGACCGTGACCGGCCCCGGGGGCAGCCTGCCCCTGCTTGCCCCCATGAGCGAGGTGGCGGGACGCATGTCCATCCAGGCGGGCGCCGCCTGCCTGGAAAAATCCAAGGGCGGTTCCGGCCTGCTCCTGGGGGGCGTGCCCGGGGTCGCCCCGGGCCGGGTGGCCATCCTGGGGGGCGGAGTGGTGGGCTACAACGCCGCCCTGATGGCGGTAGGTCTGGGGGCCGACGTCACCCTCTTGGACCGCTCAGTGGACCGCCTGCGGCACCTGAACGACCTGTTCGGCGGCCGTGTCCGCACCGTGTATTCGACGACGGAAACGGTGGAAACCCACGTCACGGGCGCCGACCTGGTGATCGGTGCCGTACTCATTCCCGGCGCTGCCGCTCCCAAGCTGGTGACCCGGGCGATGCTCGGGAAAATGCGCCCGGGCTCCGTGCTGGTGGATGTCTCCATCGACCAGGGCGGCTGCTTCGAGACCAGCCACCCCACCACCCACGCCGATCCGACCTATGTGGTGGACGGCATCGTCCATTACTGCGTCGCCAACATGCCGGGGGCCGTGGCCCGCACTTCCGCCTTCGCCCTCAACAACGCCACCCTGCCCTTCGTCCTTGCCCTGGCCGGCAAGGGCTGGCGGCAGGCCCTGCTGGACGATCCCCACCTGCGCCACGGACTCAATGTGCACGCCGGAGCCGTCACCTGCCCGCCGGTGGCCGAGGCCCTGGGTTACCCCCTGGCCGATGCCCTGGAGCGAATCCAGAGCGCCAACTGAATCAACTGGACACCATGGACGAACAACCGAACATCCGTCGTATCCTCGAAGACTGCCGCATCATCGCCGTAGTCGGGATTTCCGACGATCCCTCCCGCGCCTCCCACTACGTCTCCCAGTACATGCAGCGCCAGGGCTACCGCATCATTCCGGTCAATCCCAAGCACGACACGGTGCTCGGGGAAAAATGCTACCCGGACCTGCGCTCCGTTCCCGACAAGGTGGACCTGGTGAATGTCTTCCGCCGCCCCGCCGACTGCCTGCGTCCCGCCCAGGACGCCGTGGCCATCGGCGCCCGGGCCCTGTGGCTGCAATTGGGCATCGCCAACCGGGAGGCCCGGCAGGTCGCCGAGGACGCCGGCCTGCTGGTCGTCATGGACCATTGCATCATGGTCGAACACCGGAAATTTTCGACGAATACAAAATAATTGAATTTTTTCTTGCAAAACGAAAAAACATCCCTATAATGGCGACCTCGTTCAGCAGCGCCGGTCGAAAAGACTGAAAGAACGAAATGAATTCAGGGAGTTGCGATTGCAGCTTCCAGCAAGCTAAAGCGCGGAGTGGTAGTTCAGTTGGTTAGAATACCGGCCTGTCACGCCGGGGGTCGCGGGTTCGAGTCCCGTCCACTCCGCCAACGACAAAAACCGCTGAAATCGAAAGGTTTCAGCGGTTTTTTTCATTTCCCCCTGCCAAGAAGAAATTTCCTGTTGCCCCCAGTCAATTCGGGCTCGGCAGAACGGCAACGGTGAACCAATAGCGGCTGATGGTCTGAATGGCTGCGAGGAACTGGTCGAAATCCACCGGCTTGACGATGTAGGAGCTGCATCGGAAGCGGTACATCTCCAGCACATCCCGCTCGTCCGCCGAGGTGGTGAGGACCACCACCGGCAGTTGCCGCAACGCCTCGTCGGCCACCATCTCCGCCAGCACCTCCCGACCGTCCATCACCGGCATGTTGAGGTCGAGGAGGATCAGGTCCGGGGTCGGCACCTGGGCATAGATGCCGCTCTTGCGCAGAAAAGCCATGCACTCCTCGCCGTTCTCAACATGATGGAGATGGACCGGCAGCCGGGCGTACTCGAAGCCGCGGCGGGCGAGAACAACATCGTCCTGGTTGTCCTCCACCAGCAGGATTTCGGCAGTACGGGCTTTGACCACGGGCGTGTTCATTGGCTGGCCTCCACCAGTTGGGCAGGCAGGGTGAAATGGAAGACGCTTCCCCGGCCGGCTTCGGATTCCACCCAGATCCGCCCGCCGTGGCGCTCCACCACCCGCCGGCAAAGGGCGAGACCGATGCCGGTACCGGGATAGGCATGCTGGGTGTGCAGCCGCCGAAAGACTTCGAAGATGCGCTTGTGGTGGCGGGAGGCAATGCCGATGCCGTTGTCCCGGACGGAAACCACCCACTCCCCCTCCTTCAGCTCCGCGCCGACATGGACCTCCGGGGGAACGCTGCCATGGTATTTGAGGCCGTTATCCACCAGGTTGTGGAGCACTTGGGCCAGTTGGCCGCGGTCTCCAAGCACTACGGGCAGCTTGCCCCGGGTGACCTCCGCCTCCAGTTCCTGGATGCGGGGCGCCAGGGCCGTCTTCACCTCGTCGAACAACTGGTCCAAGTCCACAGGGCGAAAGGGACGTCCCAGGGAATCGACCTTCGAATAGACCAACAGATCGTGGATGAGGGTCCGCATGCGCTGGGCGTTGTCCACCACCCGCCGGATGAGGTCGTCCGCATTGACATCGAAGCGCCCCAGGTAGTCCTTCTGGAGCAACTGGGCGAAGCCGCTGATGGATCGCAGGGGCGTCTGCAAATCGTGGGCGGCGATGTAGGCGAATTGCTGGAGTTCCAGGTTGCTGCGCAGAAGCGCCTCGTTGGCGTGCATCAGTTCGGCGGTGCGCTCCTCCACCCGCCGCTCCAGCTCCACGTTCATGCGCTGGAGACTTTCCTCCAGGCGCTTTCTTTCACTGATGTCCCTGAGGATGACGGTGAAGAACTTCTTTCCTTCGACCTCCACCTGGGAAATGGAGGCCTCGATGGGAAATTCCACGCCGTCGGCCCGCAGGCCGCTGAGGGCGCCGAGCCGACCCATGGCCCGGCTGGTGGTCCCTGTGTCGGCGAAGTGGCGGATGTGCTGGGCGTGGTTGGAGCGGAAGCGGGCCGGAATGAAGCGCCCCAGGTCCGAGCCCAAGGCCTCGGCCGCCGAGCATCCGAACATCGCCTCGGCTGCCCGGTTGAACAAGAGAATGCGCTGGTCGGCATCGACGCTGATGATGGCGTCCATGGCCGAATCCACCAGGGCAGCGAAGCGCTGGCCGCTTTCCCGGACCACCTGCTCCAGGCGCTTACGCTCAGTCAGCTCCCGCTCCAGCCGGGCGACTTTCGCTTCGAGCTCCCTCCTCCGCTGCTCCAGGGCGGAATCCGTGGCGGCAATGGCATCGGCGGCCGGGTCGTACTTCTTGTCCAACGGCATTGATCCCCCACTGCACGATTTCAATCATTGGAACCTTCGGAAGCGGATTTGGTTTCTCCCCTGGGTACCCCACTCCAGCCTTTACCTACCCTGAAGGAGCAGTATGCCCGCTGGATCGGAGCCGGAACCAGCGGCTAGAATTGGCCGCAGGCTCGCCACGGCGGCCTTCCTGGAAACCTCGCCTATGGACACCCGCCCATGAAGACGCCCATCGAATCCGCCATCGCCCTGCTCCACGAAGCCCCCCATGGCACCATCGCCACCCTGTCCGCCCAGATGCCGGGATACCCCTACGCCACCGTCGTTCCCTGCGTCGTCGACGAGGCCCATTGCCCGGTGTTCTGCATCAGCGCCCTGGCCGAGCACACCAAAAATCTCCTTGCCGACCCGCGCAGCAGCCTGTCGGTGGCGAAGGCCGAGGGCAACAACATCCAGGCCGCGGCCCGCATCACCCTGGTGGGCGACACGGAGCGCTTCGACCCCTCCCCGGAGATGGTGAACCGCTATCTCCACTACCAGCCCGACGCCGCCGAGTATCTCAACCTGGACTTCATGTTCTTCCGGCTGCGCCCCGCCCGGGCCCGCTTCATCGCCGGCGTGGGCAAGATGGGCTGGATGGAGGCCGCCGAGTGGAACGACCTGCCCATCGTCCCCCTGAAGGAAGAAGCAGCCCTCCTCAAGCAGGCGACCCTCCAGACCCCCGCCGGCATCCACCTCCTGGGGGTGGATTGTTTCGGCATCGATTACGAGGCCAAGGGCCTCCGGCAGCGCCAGCGCTTCCCCACCCCCGTGCCACCGGAAAAGCTGGAGGAAATCCTGGCCCGGGTGGTGGCAAAGCTGCCCTGAGGGCGTCCCGCTACCGGCATGGCTTTTCCATGACGGAGCGGTGGGCGATGCCCTCTGTGACGAGATGTAACAGCAGCACGGAACCCTCCATGGGGGAGGCAAATCCGAGTTATAATCTTGATCTTATTGTGGGTTTTCAGCCGGAGACGTATTCATGCCGCATCGCCCCGTCCCCTCGCGCCTTTCCGGCTTTCGGCTCGCCGCCGCGGTGGCCGCCTCCCTCCTGACGCTGTCCGCCTACGCTGCCGACGAGCAGCCCACCATCCTCGCCCTCTTCCTGTCCAACAACATTTCCTCCTCGCCGGTGGAAGCCAATGCCGAGGAAGAGCTGACCGTCCACGAGATCCAGCCCCTCCCCCGCATTCCCTCTCCCATCGACCTGACGGCGGAGACCGACGATCTCTGGCAGCGCATGCGCAACGGCTTTGCCATGCCGAACCTGAACAACGACCTGGTGCTGTACCACCAGCAGTGGTACCAGAACCGGCCGGAGCTGCTGCGCCGCATCGTGGAACGCAGCCGGCGCTACATGCACCACATCGTCGAGGAACTGGAAAAGCGCGGCATGCCCACCGAACTGGCCCTGCTGCCCATGGTGGAGAGCGCCTACAACCCCATGGCCATCTCCCCGGCCCAGGCTTCCGGCCTCTGGCAGTTCATCCCCTCCACCGGCAGGAACTACAAGTTGCAGCAGGACTGGTGGCAGGACCAGCGCCGGGACATCGTCGCCTCCACCAGCGCCGCCCTCGACTACCTGCAGACCATCTACGAAATGCAGGGGGACTGGCATCTGGCGCTGGCCTCCTACAACTGGGGCGAAGGCGCGGTGAAGCGGGCCATGGAAAAGAACGCCGCCCGGGGCCTGCCCACCGACTATTCCAGCCTGACCATGCCCAATGAGACGCGCCACTACGTCCCCAAGCTCCAGGCCCTGAAGAACATTTTCAGCAATCCCAAGCTGATGGCGGAATTGAGGCTACCGGAACTGCTGAACCGCCCCTATTTCATCACCGTCGATAGCCCCCGGCCCATCGACGTCACCACCGCCGCCAGGCTCGCCGGGATGCCGGTGGACGAATTCGTCGCCCTCAACCCGTCCCACAACCGGCCCATGATCAAGCCGGCCACTCCCCTGGTGCTGCCCGCCGACAAGGTGGGACTTTTCCAGACCAACCTGGAAAACCACGACGAGCCCCTGACCCGCTGGCAGACCTATACCCTGAAGCCCGGCGAGAAGCTGGACAAGCTAGCGCCCCGTTTCGGCATTTCGATCAATGACCTGAAGCGGGTGAACGGCCTCCAGGGCCGTCTCAAGATCACTGCCGGCTCCACCCTGCTGGTCCCGGCCGGCAGGGGCGATAGCGCCGCGGACGATCTCCCGCCCCAGCCCCGCCTGCCCCAGATCGCTTCCACCCCGGTCGGCAAGAAGCAACTGGCCGGCAAGGGCAGCCAGAAGCTCGCCAAGGCTGAAAGGGGCGGCAAGCTGGCCAAGGCTGACCGGCCCGGCAAGGGCGGCAGCAAGCTCGCCGCTGCTGCGCCCAAGGCAAGCGCCAAGGTGGCATCCGCTCCCAAGCACGGCGCGGAAAAAAAAACGGCCGCCGCCGCGCCCGTCCGTAGCCCGTCGAAAGTAGCCCGGTCAGGCAACGGCCGCCGGACCTGATCCCCTTTAGCTGTAAAGATGGCAGACCACCCGCTGGGTGGCCTCGTGCTCGGTCGTCTGGGGCCATACGCTGCGGCAAACGTCCATCACATTGGGGCAGCGAGGGTGGAAATGGCAGCCGCTGGGCGGATTGGCCGGCGACGGCGTTTCCCCTGCCAGCTTGATGACCTCCCGCTGGCCTTCCAGGCGGGGCTGGGGCACGGCGGAAAGCAGGGCCCGGGTATAGGGATGCTTGGGAGTGCGCAGCACTTCCTCGGCGCTGCCGTATTCCACAATGCGCCCCAGGTACATGACCGCC
>JBLNBI010000136.1:0-5080 GCA_050259815.1 Actinomycetota bacterium
CGCGGATGGTGCCCGGAGCGGCCTTCTTCGGGTCGGTGGCGCCCATCAGCTCGCGGTTCTTGGCGATGGCGTCTTCACCTTCCAGCACCTGGATCATGACGGGACCGGAGATCATGAAGGAAACCAGGTCCTTGAAGAAGGGGCGCTCTTTGTGGACGGCGTAGAACTTGCCGGCTTCTTCAGCGGACAGCCAGGCCATCTTGGAGGCGATGACCTTCAGGCCGTTGGTTTCGAAACGGGAGTAGATCTTGCCGATGACATTCTTGGCGACGGCGTCGGGTTTGATGATGGAGAGGGTGCGTTCGATAGCCATTTATTGTGCTCCGGGTTGCAGGAAGTTGATAAAACATTACATTTTATCAGAGTTCCGGAAGCAAATAGGTTCCACCTCTACCCCATCGCCCGGGGCGCCGGTTCGATCGCTAGGGAATGAAGCATAGGTGCAGGTCCCGGGTACTTGCTGCGTCCCGGGTGTATTCGGCACACAGATCAAGAAAGGAGCGGACCGCAGCGCTGACATGCCGCCGCCGATGGCGGGCGAAATTGAAGCGCCGATGGAGATCGAACTGGGGCGTCCGGATCTCCACCAGGCTGCCGCGCCGGAAGGCTTCATTGAGGGACAGGCGTGACAGGCAGCCGATGCCGAGATGGGATTCGACCGCCCGCTTGATGGCCTCGGTATGCTCAAGTTCCAGGCGCAGGTTCAGCCGCTCCAGGCGGCTCGCCACGATACGGTCGAACTGCCCGCGGGTCCCCGACCCCCGCTCCCGCAGGATCCAGGGCTGACGGGCCAACGTTCCGTTATCGGCCTCCTTGCCGGCCAGTTCGTGCCGCGGCCCGCAGAAAACGACCAGCTCATCCTCGATCCAGGGCTCCACCACCAGATCCGGATGGCTCACGTCCGCCTCGACGAGCCCGAGATCGCACTCGAAACTGAGCAGGCGCTCCACAATGGTGTCCGTATTGGCGACATGGAGCTGCACCGGCGCCTCCGGATGCTGGCCCATGTACTCGGCAATAAGGAGGGTCGCCAGGTAATTGCCGATGGTCAGGGTGGCCCCGATATTCAGCGGACCAAGCTTGCGGCCCGCCAAATAAGCCTCCACGTCCAGGGCCTGGGCAAGCAGGTCCTCCGCCAGGGGCAGCAACCCGGCACCGGTGGCATTGAGGTGCAGGGATTTGCCGATGCGGTCGAAAAGCGGGCTGCCGAACGTCCGCTCCAGTTCCACCAGGGCACCGCTTGCCGCCGACTGGGACATGGCCAACCGATCGGCCGCCCGGGAGACGTTTTCCGTCTTGGCGATGGCGGCGAAGATTTCCAGTTGGCGCAGGGTGATTCGCATATCCGAAAAACCGATTATCGATATCCAAATTATCCGCTTTATCCGGACAACATCAAGGACTAGGATGCAATCCACCCCCCAACCTATCCGATTGATGCCATGAGTGCCTTCGCCGCCGAAAAGATTCTCTCCGTACATCACTGGAACGACACCCTGTTCTCTTTCCGCACCAGCCGGAATCCGGGCCTGCGCTTCGCCAACGGCCAGTTCGTGATGATCGGACTGGAAGTGGAGGGCCGCCCCCTGATGCGGGCCTACAGCATCGCCAGCGCCAATTACGAGGAGCACCTGGAATTCTTCAGCATCAAGGTGCCGGACGGCCCGCTGACCTCCCGGCTCCAGCACCTGAAGCCCGGCGATGACCTGCTGATCAGCAGGAAGCCGACCGGCACCCTGGTGCTCCGCGACCTGAAACCCGGCAAGCGGCTCTTCATGTTCGCCACCGGCACCGGCCTTGCTCCCTTCATGAGCCTGATCCACGACCCGGAAACCTACGAGCGCTTCGAGAAAGTCATCTTGATCCACGGCGTACGCTGGACCAATGAACTGGCCTACCACGACTACATTGAAAAGGACCTCAAGGAGCACGAGTACCTGGGCGAATTGATCCAGGACAAGCTGATCTATTACCCGACGGTCACCCGGGAACCCTTCCGCAACGAGGGCCGCCAGACCGACCTGATCCTCTCCGGCAAGCTTTTCGAGGATATCGGCGAGCCGCCCCTGGACCCCGCCACCGACCGGGGCATGATCTGCGGCAGCCCGTCGATGCTGAAGGAAATTTCGGGCATCCTGGACGGCTTCGGCTTCGAGATTTCGCCCCACACCGGCGTGGCCGGCGACTACGTCATCGAGCGGGCCTTCGTCGAACAATAAGCCTTCCCGGCAGCAAACAGGGACGCGGCCCGTGCCGCGTCCTTTTTCTTTGGGTCAGAGCTTGGCGGGATCGAAGCCGGTCTCCTTGTAGACCGACTGGATGATGTCCTTCCCGATCCGGGATTCCATCTTCTGATGCACCGGCACCAGCGCCCTCTTGAAGGCCAGGCGCTCTTCCCGGGTAGGGACGTAGACCTTGGTTTTGCCGCTCTTCTTCACCGCCTCCAGGTCCCGGTCGTTCTGCTCCTTGGCGATGCGGTTGGCGTACACGGTCGCATCCCTCATGGCCGTTTCCAGCTGCCCCCGGACATCGGAAGGCAAGTCGTCCCAGAAGCGCTTGTTCACGATCACCGCATAGCCCAGGTAGCCGTGGTCCGTCAGGGCCAAATATTTCTGGACCTCGTGCATGCGCTGGGTATAGAGGTTGGAAACCGGATTCTCGGTGCCATCAACCACCCCGGCCCGCAGGGCGTCATAGACATCCGAGAAGGCCATCGCCTGGGGCAGCGCCCCCAGGGCCCGCATTTCCTCTTCCAGCACCCGGGAAGGCTGGACCCGCATCTTTTTCCCCCGCAGGTCGTCGGGAATGCGGATCGGGCTGTTTGCGGAGAAGGACTTGAAGCCGTTGTCCCAGTAGGCCAGCCCCTTGATCCCCCGGGATTCCAGCTTGTCGAGGAGCTTCTGCCCCACCGCCCCCTCGGTAACCTTATGGAGCTTGCCGTAATCATCGAAGATGAAGGGCAGGTCGAAAACCTCGAATTCCTTCACCCCCAGGATGCCGAACTTGGCCAGGGAGGGCGCCAGCATCTGGACGGCCCCCAGTTGCAGGGCCTGCATCTCGTCCCGATCCTTGTAGAGGGTCGAGTTGGGATAGATCTCCACCTTCACCCTGCCCTTGGTCAGTTCCTGCGCCCGTTTCGCGAAGAACTCGGCGGCCAGCCCTTTCGGGGTATCGGTCGCCACCACGTGGCTGAACTTGATGACGATCTGCTGGGCAAAAGCGCCTTCCGACAGGAGGCCGGCCAGCAGGCAGATCAGGAATTTGAAGCCTTTCATCATTTCCATTTTCATCGAAGCAGATCGCAAGCGCACCCGGACGGCAAAACGGCCCGAAGCTTACCCCAGGATCTCTGATCGGGACATGCCAAAAGTCTAAATTCACCAGAAAAAAAGCCGCCCGGAAGGGGGCGGCTTTGAGTGAAGCAAGGGGAAATCAGTTATGCGCCGTGGCGCGATGGGCCCCGTGCACATCCAGGGTGGCAATCTTGTCGTCCAGCACCAGCTCCGGATTGTTGGCCTCGTCGATGGTCTCGTTGTTCAGCACGGCATTCATGCGCTTGGTATCGAGGGCCTTGCACCACTTGGCCACCACCAGGGTCGCCACGCTGTTGCCGATGAAGTTGGTGAGCGCCCGGGCTTCGGACATGAAGCGGTCGATGCCGAGGATCAGCGCCAGGCCGGCCACCGGCACGGTGCCGACGGCGGACAGGGTGGCCGCCAGGACGATGAAGCCGCTGCCCGTGACGCCGGCGGCGCCCTTGGAGGTGAGCAGCAGAACCACCAGCAGGGTGATCTGATGGGTGATGTCCATCTCGGTGTTGGTGGCCTGGGCGATGAACACGGCGGCCATGGTCAGGTAGATGGAGGTGCCGTCCAGGTTGAAGGAATAACCGGTCGGAACCACCAGCCCCACCACGGACTTCTGGGCACCGGCGTTTTCCATCTTGGCCATCAGGCGCGGCAGGGCGGATTCGGAAGAGGAAGTACCCAGCACCAGGAAGAGTTCTTCCTTGATGTACTTGATCAGCTTCCAGACGGAGAAGCCATGCACCGCGGCGATGGAACCCAGGACGCCGAAGATGAAGATCAGGCAGGTCAGGTAGAAGGCACCCATGAGCTGGGCCAATTGGGCCAGGCTGCCAAGGCCGTGCTTGCCGATGGTGAAGGCCATGGCGCCGAAGGCGCCGATGGGGGCGGCCTTCATGATGACATTGACGATGCCGAACAGGATGTGGGAGCCGCGCTCGACCAATTCGAACACCGGCTTGCCCTTCTCGCCGAAGGTATGCAGGGAATAGCCGAAGAGCAGGGAGAAGAACAGCACCTGCAGCATGTCGCCCTTGGCGAAGGCATCAACCACGCTGGTCGGGATGATGTTCATCAGGAAGTCGACCGTGGTCTGCATCTTGCCCGGAGCGGCGTACTGGGCAATGTTCTTGGTATCCAGGCTGTTCGGGTCGACATTCATGCCGGCGCCAGGCTGCCAGACGTTGATGACGATGAGGCCGATGATCAGCGCCAGGGTACTGACCACTTCGAAGTAGAGGACGGCATAACCACCGGTCTTGCCGACCTTCTTCATGTCTTCCATGCCGGCCACGCCGACCACGATGGTGCAGAAGATGATCGGGGCGATGATCATCTTGATCAGCTTGATGAAGCCATCACCCAGCGGCTTCATGGCCGCGCCGGTCTCGGGATAGAAATGCCCGAGGGTCACGCCGATCGCGATGGCGACCAGCACCTGGAAGTACAAGCTTTTTAAAACACTCTTAGCAGTGGCCATGAGCTATCCCTCTCCTTTGGTATTCTGACCCGCACATTCGGGTTGCGGGCGGAGTATCACTGCAGTAGACAGTCATTTCCATTGTGGAAATCCGAATTGTGGAAAACCACAATGGCGGCGAAGAGAAAAACACGTGGTGTAAGATCGCGCCCCATGGCCGAAACCCAGAAAATCCAGAGATTTAGCGCCCGCCGCCTGGGGTGGCTCCTCGCCCTGCCGAAGGTCGGGATCGCCCTCATGCTCCTGGCCGTCGTCAGCCTCCTCTGGATATTGCACCGCAACGAGGTGGAGGAGG
>JBLNBI010000137.1:0-9686 GCA_050259815.1 Actinomycetota bacterium
CTGGGCCAGTCCTCCGCCGTCGGTATCGGTGGCGACCCCATCAACGGCCTGAAGCACATCGACGTCATGAAGATGTTCAATGACGATCCGGATACCGACGCCGTCATCATGATCGGCGAAATCGGCGGTCCCGATGAAGCCGAAGCCGCCCAGTGGTGCAAGGCCAACATGAAGAAGCCGATCGTCGGCTTCATCGCCGGCGTTACCGCTCCGGCCGGCAAGCGCATGGGCCACGCTGGCGCCCTGATCTCCGGTGGTGCCGACACCGCCGATGCCAAGCTCGCCATCATGGAAGAGTGCGGCTTCAAGGTGACCCGCAACCCGTCCGAAATGGCCAAGCTGCTGAAGGCGATGCTGTAAGTACTCACTTTCGGCCAAAGCCGCTATAGAATGCGCCGGGTTACCCCGGCGCATTTTTTTTGCGGGTTGTGCGCCGCACGATGGGAATTATCTCCTTTGGGTATGTCTAATTCCGCGGCGTCCGCAGTAGTGGCGGCAGGTAAGAGGGAGCAAGATGGAAAAAGACGGCAGCACCCAGGAAGAGGGGCGGCAGGAGCGTCGCCGCAAGGCGAGAATTCCCAAGAGTTTCGTGGCCAAGCTGGCCTGGTTCGGCTTCTCGGCCACCGTCGGCATCGGCATCTTCGGCTATATCGAGATGCGCGCCTCCAGCCTGCAGGCCTGGATTTTCGCCGACATGGCCAAGGACCTGACCTTCAAGGTCGAACCCGGCCCCAATCCCGATCTCTGGCTGCCGACCACCGGTCCCTACGACATCCGGCTGGGCTACAGCCAACTGAAGGATGCCCTGCCGCGGCTTGCCTCTGCCGGCTTCGAAGTCACCGCCCAGGCTCGCCAGTCGCCCGCCTTCCGCGACCTCATCGGCCGCGGCCTCTATCCCATCTACAAAGAGAAATCCCAGGCCGGGCTGACCATCCTGGATCGCCGGGGCGATGTCCTCTATTCCACCCGCTATCCCCAGCGCCAGTACGAGAAATTCGAGTCCGTGCCGCCGGTGGTGGTGGCCTCCCTCCTGTACATCGAGAACCGGGAGCTCCTGGATGACGAGTACCCCCGACACAATCCCGCCATCGAGTGGGATCGCCTGGGCAAGGCCGTGGCCGGCCGGGCGATCCGGGCGGTGGATGGCGAGGGGAGCCGGGCAGGGGGCAGCACCCTGGCGACCCAGATCGAGAAATTCCGCCATTCCCCGGGCGGCCGTACCCACGACGCGGCGGAAAAGCTGCGCCAGATGACTTCGGCTTCCCTGCGGGCCTACCAGGACGGCGAGGAAACCCTGGCGGCCCGCCGGCGCATCGTCCTCGATTTCGTTAACTCAGTTCCCCTGGGGGCAGCACCCGGTGCCGGCGAAGTGAATGGTCTCGGGGATGGCCTGTGGGCCTGGTATGGCCGCGATTTCGTGGATGCCAACCGCCGCCTGGCCGCTGCGGAGGAGTCGCCGGAAGCTGCCGCCCAGCCCTTCAAGGAAGCCCTGTCCCTCTTCATCGCCCAGCGGCGGCCTTCCGACCTGCTGGCCGAGAATCCGGCACGTCTTGGCGAATTGACCGACAGCTACATCCGCCTCTTGGCCAAGGAGGGGGTGATTTCCGGCCGGCTGCGGGATGCCGCCCTGGCCGCCAAGCTCCAGCACCGGGACAAGGCGCCCGCGCCGCCTCCCGTTTCCTTCATCGAACGCAAGGCGGTAAACGCCGCCCGGGGCACCCTGGCCGATTTCCTCGATGTGAAGGATCTCTACTCCCTGGACCGCTTCGACCTGACCGCCCGGGCTACCCTGGATGGTCCCACCCAGAAAGCCGTAACCGACTACCTGGGGCGCATGAAGGATCCCGCTTACCTCCAGTGCGCGGGCTTCAAGGCCGAGCGGCTTCTTTCCAAGGGTGATCCCGCTGAAGTGCGCTACAGCTTTACCCTGTACGAAGCGACGCCCGCCGGGAATCTCCTGCGGGTCCAGGCGGACAACGTGGATCAGCCTTTGGACATCAATGTCGGCACCAAGCTCGATCTGGGTTCCAGCGCCAAGTTCCGGACCCTGGTCACCTATCTGGAGGTGATCGCCGATCTCCACCGGCGCTATGGAGAATTACCCCCCGACATGTTGAAGAGGGTGAAGCTGGAGCCGGGCGACAACCTGAGCCTCTGGGCCGTCTCCTACCTGCAGACCGCCAAGGACAAGGATCTGGCCTCCATGCTGGCAGCCGCCCTGGAGCGACGCTATTCCGGCAATCCCCACGAGGGCTTCTTCACCGGCGGCGGGCTCCACACCTTCAGCAATTTCAAGCACGAGGACGACGGCAAGAACCCGACCATAGGAGAGGCCCTGGAGCAGTCGGTGAACCTCTCCTTCGTCCGCATCATGCGGGACGTGGCCCACTACTTCGCCTACGAGGTGGAGGACGCCCCGGGCAAGCCCCTGCGGGACGGCGACGAGGGGGCGAGGCGCCAACTCCTCGAACGTTTCGCGGACCAGGAGGGCAAGGAATTCCTGGCTCACTTCTACCGCAAGTATCGGGGCGCCGGCCCGGAAGAACTTCTGCCGACCCTGGTGTCCGACCTGCGCCCCTTGCCCAACCGGCTGGCTGCGGCCTACCTGAGCGTGGAACCGGGCAGCGACTTTCCTTCCTTCGCCGCGTTCATGCGGGCGCAGCTCGGGGAGCGGGCCGAGGATGAGGGCCACCTGAAGCGTCTCTACACGGTCTATGCTCCCCTGCGCCTGAGTCTGGCGGACCAGGGCTACGTGGCCCGGGTCCATCCCCTGGAGCTGTGGCTGGTGGGTTACCTGAAGCGCAACCCGGGCGCCACCTTCGATCAGGTGGTGGCGGCCAGCGCCAAGGAACGGGTCGAGGCCTACCACTGGCTCCTCAACTCCCGCTTCCGCCATGCCCAGGACATCCGGGTGAAGATCGTCGTCGAGGAACTGGCCTTTGAGCGCATCGCCGCCCGCTGGCGTCGCCTCGGCTATCCCTTCGAGCGTCTGGTGCCTTCCTACGCCACCGCCATCGGCAGCTCCGCCGACCGGCCGGCAGCCCTGGCCGAGTTGATGGGCATCATGGTTAACAACGGCGTGCGCCGTCCGCCGGTGCGGGTCGAGGAATTGCACTTCGCCGCCAACACCCCCTTCGAGACGCGCCTCGCCTGGCATGCCCAGGAAGGGGAGCGGGTGCTGCCCGAAGAGGTGACCCAGGCGGCCCGCAAGGCCCTGCTGCGGGTGGTGGATAACGGCACCGCCCGCCGGGTGAAGGACGTCTACCGGGACGATGCCAACCATCCCCTCCTGGTCGGGGGAAAGACGGGTACCGGCGACCACCGTTTCGACACCTTCGGTCCCGGCGGCCAGATCAAGTCGTCCCGGGTGGTGAACCGGGCGGCGACCTTCGTCTTCTACCTGGGTGACCGTTTCTTCGGCACGGTCACGGCCTTTGTTCCAGGGGAACAGGCGGCGGGCTACGAGTTCACCTCGGCCCTGCCGGTCCAGATATTGAAGGAACTGGAGCCCCGCCTGCGGCCCTTGGTGTCCGGCCGGCCGTCTCCGGCGGACTCCGCCTGCCTCGCCAAGGCGGCCGCTGTGGAGCCATAAAGAGACTTTCCCCTGACTGGATGCGATGCGCCCGGTCAGGGGAAAACCGCTCCAGGGCTGTACAATAGGGCGCTTTTGCCGCGCCCTGCCATGCCAGATTTCGCCTCCATCGAGTTCTGGGCCGCCGTCGCCCAGATCATAGCCATCGACGTCGTGCTGTCGGGCGACAACGCGGTGGTCATCGCCCTGGCCTGCCGCAATCTCACCGAAGAACAGCGCAAGAAGGGCATTCTCTGGGGCGTCGGCGGTGCGGTCAGCCTGCGGGTGGTGCTCACCGCCTTCGCCGCGATGGTGATGAACCTGCCCTGGCTCAAGCTGGTCGGCGGCGCCCTTCTTCTTTGGATCGCCGTCAAGCTCCTGCTGCCGGAGGGGGAGGAGGGCGAGGACATCGAGCCTGCCGCCCACCTGTGGGGTGCGGTGAAGACCATCATCGTCGCCGATTTCGTCATGAGCCTGGACAACGTCATCGGCGTTGCCGGCGCTGCCCACGGCAGCCTAATCCTCCTGGTGTTCGGCCTGGTGGTGAGCATTCCCCTGATTGTCTGGTCCAGTCAATTGATCATGCATGCCATGGAGCGCTGGCCGGCCATCGTCCTCCTTGGCGCAGGCCTGTTGGGCTATGTGGCGGGGGAAATGATGCTGACCGATGCCGGTATCGCCGCCTGGCTGCCCGGGCTGCCTTCCTCGGCACCCGACGTGGCGGGCGCCGTCGGCGCCATCCTGGTGGTGGCGGTCGGGCGCTGGCTGGAAAAGAAAATACTGGCAAAGCAGGACGTAACCATTCTTTGAGGTGAATCGATGGCCTTGTTTCTTAGCGAAGACGACGTAAAACAGGTTTTGACCATGCCGATGGCCCTGGGGGCCGTCGAATCCGCCCACCGGGATCTTTCCCTGGGCCAGGCCCAGGACACGCCCCGGGCCCGCAGCCGCCTGCCCCAGACCGTGCTCCACATCCTGCAAGGGGCCCTGCCGGCCCAGGGTGTGCTGGGTTACAAGGCCTATACCAGCAACAAGACCGGCAACCGCTTCCAGGTCCATCTTTTCGATGCGGCCACCGGCATCCAGCAGGCGGTCATCCAATCCGACTACCTGGGCATGATGCGCACCGGCGCCACCAGCGGCGTGGCGGCCAAGTGGCTGGCCCGTCCGGACGCCAAGGTGGCCGGGGTGTTCGGCTCCGGCTGGCAGGCGGAAGGCCACGTGGAGGCGATCTGCACCGCCCTCTCCCTGGATCGGGTCAAGGTGTTCGGGCGCAAGGCCGACAAGCTGGCCGCCTTCTGTGCCCGCCTGTCGGAGCGCACCGGCGTGGAGGTCGTCCCCGCCGCCAGTCCTGAGGAAACGGTGCGGGGCAGCGCCATCGTCGGCACGGTCACTACCGCAGCCGCCCCCCTGTTCGAGGCCGATTGGCTCGAACCCGGCGCCCATATCAACGCTGCCGGTTCCAATGCCCTCATCCGCCAGGAAGTGTCCGAGGCGGCGATTCGCCGCTGCGGGCTGGTCTGTGTCGATTCGGTGCCCACCGCCCTGGCCGAGGCCGGCGACCTGCTGCCCCTCCTGGAAAAGGGCCGTCTGCACCAGCGCCAGTTGGTGGAGTTGGGCGATGTCATCATCGGCCGCCGTGCAGGGCGTTCCTCCCCCGATGAGATCACCCTGTTCGAATCCCAGGGCATGGCCATCCAGGATCTGGCCCTGGCAGTCCGGGTGCTGGCGGCCGCCAAGGAGCGGGGCCTGGGGCAGCCGCTTCCCTACTGAAATCCCATTCCGGCCGCCAATTCCGGCGGCCTTCCCCGGTCTTCCTATTTGACTATCGGAATACCCCCGCGTAAGAATACGGATTAAACATATGGCTTACGGCACATGTGGCGCCGTAAAGCACAAGGGGAATGGGGTATGCGCAAGGGTGGGTTCTGGAAGACCGACTGGTTTCTCGGGGTCGTGGTCACAGTGGTCATGCTGGCCATGGGCGGCACCGATCTGGTCCAAAGCTTGGAGCGCAAGGCCTATGACCTGGGAGTCCAGGCCTCCAACCGAACGCCCTCCGACAAGATTGCCGTCATCGCCATCGACGATCAGAGCATCGCCAACCTCGGGCGCTGGCCCTGGTCCCGGGAACTCCATGCCAAGATGACCGACCTGCTGGCGGGCGCCCAGGCCAAAGTCATCGGCAATACCATCTTCTTTTCCGAGCCCCAGGTGGATGCGGGCTACGGCTACATCACCAAGCTGCTGGACATCGTCGGGCAGGTGACCGCGCCGAGCCCGGAAGTGGCCCAGATGTCGGAACTGCTCAAGCAGGCCGAGCAGGAGCTCAATACCGACCGCCGCCTGGCCGAGAGCTATGCCAAGGCCAATAACGTCCTCCTGCCCGTCCTGTTCCAGCTGGGCGAGTCCCGCGGGCGTCCCGACAAGCCCCTGCCGGACTTCGTGGCCAGGAATCAGCTCAACCAGATCGGTGGCGAAGGCATCGCCCTGCCGGCCGCCGGCGTCCAGGTGCCGGTGGAGGTCCTCGGCGGCAAGGCGCTGGCCCTCGGCCACCTCAACGCCACGCCGGATGTGGACGGCGGCGTCCGTACCGAGCCCCTGGTGCTGAAATATTTCGACCAGTACTACCCCTCCTTCTCCCTCATGGTCGCCGCCAAGAGCCTTAACTTGGGGCCGGCCGACATCAAGGTGCACCTGGGCCAGGAAGTCCGCCTGGGCAACCTGCGCATTCCCACCGACGTGGCAACCCAGATGAACACCTTCTTCTACAAGGGTTCGGAAGGGCACCCCGCCTTCCAGGTGGATTCCTTCTACGACGTGCTGATGGGCAAAATCCCCGCCAGCAAGTACGCCGGCAAGATCGTCCTCATCGGCGCCACCGCCGCCGGCGTCGGCTCCAACCAAGTGACGCCGGTTTCACCTTCCATGGCGCCGGTGCTGACCCTGGCCCATTCCGTCTCCAGCATCCTCCAGGAGCATTTCTTCGTCACCCCGACCTGGGCAACCTGGGCCGGGCTGGGGGTGTTGCTGCTGGTGGGCATCTACCTGTCCGTGGTGCTGCCCCGCCTGTCGGCCGGCGTCGGCGCCGTGGCGACCACCTTGCTGCTTGCCGTCCTGGTGGGCGCCCACTTCGGGCTCATGGTCGGTGCGGGCATGTGGATCCAGCTCATGGGGGCGGCATCCCTGCTCCTGGTCGGGCACCTGACCCTGACCACCAAGCGCTTCCTCCATACCGAACAGGGCAAGCAGAAGTCGGACATGGAGTCCGCCGAATCCAACCGCATGCTGGGCCTCGCCTTCCAGGGCCAGGGGCAGCTGGACATGGCCTTCGACAAGTTCCGCAAGTGCCCCATGGACGAGGGGCTCATGGAGAACCTCTACAACCTCGCCCTGGACTATGAGCGCAAGCGCCAGTTCAACAAGGCCGAGGCGGTCTTCCGCTACATGGCGGACTTCAACCTCAATTTCCGCGACCTGCCCCAGCGCATTGCCAAGGCCAAGCAGATGTCCGAGACGGTCATGCTGGGCGGCGGCCGGGGTCAGGCGGCGGGTGGTACCGTCATCCTCTCCGACGGCCAGGTGGAAAAGCCCATGCTGGGCCGCTATCAGGTGGAGAAGGAGCTGGGCAAGGGCGCCATGGGCGTCGTCTACCTGGGCCGCGATCCCAAGATCAACCGTATCGTGGCCATCAAGACCATGGCCCTCTCCCAGGAGTTCGACGAGGAGGAGCTGGCCGACGTCAAGGAGCGCTTCTTCCGGGAGGCGGAAACTGCCGGCCGGCTCAACCACCCCTATATCGTCACCATGTACGACGCCGGGGAAGAGCACGACCTGGCCTACATCGCCATGGAGTTCCTGAAGGGCAAGGATCTGGTTCCCTACGTCAAGCCGGACCATCTGCTGCCCCTGCCCAAGGTGATCTCCATCGTCGCCCGGGTGGCCGAGGCCCTGGACTACGCCCACCAGAACCACGTGGTCCACCGGGACATCAAGCCGGCCAACATCATGTACGAGCCGGAATCCGACCAGGTCAAGGTCACCGATTTCGGCATCGCCCGCATTACCGACTCCAGCAAGACCAAGACCGGCATGGTCCTGGGAACGCCCTCCTACATGTCGCCGGAGCAGTTGGCCGGCAAGAAGATCGACGGCCGTTCCGACCTGTTCTCCCTCGGGGTGACCCTTTACCAGATGTGCTGCGGCCAGCTGCCCTTCACCGGCGAATCCATGGCCCAGCTCATGTTCAAGATCGCCAACGAGGCGCCCACCGACATCAAGACGATCAATCCCGCTCTGCCGCCGGCAGTGGTGGCCGTGATCGACAAGGCCATGAACAAGGACATCAACCTGCGCTACCAGCGGGGCGGGGAAATGGCCGCAGACCTCAAGAAGAGCCTGGAGGGCATCGAGAACGCTTCCGCCGCCGGTGTGGATATCCAGTTCTAAGGAGGGGAAAGAACAATAATGAATCTTGCCCAAGCGCTAGAAGTCGTCACCAAGACCGACCCGGGCCAGGTGCGCTCCCATAACGAGGACGCGGTCTTCGGGAGTGCCGAGGAGGGATTGGTCATCCTGGCCGACGGCATGGGGGGCTACAACGCCGGCGAGGTGGCCAGCGGCATGGCGACCACGCTGCTGTCCAGCAACTTCGCCCGCCTGCTCAGGCATTGCCAGCCCGAGGCGATGGATCCGGAAACCGGCAAGCGGCACGCCCACCGCCACATCGAGGAGGAAGTGGCTGCCGCCAACTCGGCCATCTACAATACCGCCCAGAGCCAGCCCCAGTACGCAGGCATGGGCACGACGCTGGTCATGGCCTGGTTCTACGATAACCAGGTGACCGTGGCCCACATCGGCGACTCCCGGCTCTACCGCTTGCGGGGGGAGGAGTTCAAAGTCATCACCCGGGATCATTCCCTGCTCCAGGAGCAGATCGACAGCGGCATGATCACCGCCGAGGAGGCCCGCTATTCCCAGAACAAGAATCTGGTGACCCGGGCCCTCGGCGTCGACCCGGCGGTGGCGCCGGAAATCCACGATTACGACGTCCAGCCCGGGGACATCTATCTCCTGTGCTCGGACGGCCTCAACGACATGGTGGACGACGAGGAAATCGGCCTCACCGTCCAGACCCTGGCGGCCAATCTGGAGCTTGCCGCGGATCAGCTCATCCAGATGGCGAACGACAATGGCGGCCGGGACAACGTTTCGGTTATTCTGGTCAAGGTACGGGGCGACTTTGCCGTGCCGCGGGGCTGGTGGCAGAAGCTGCTGGCCTGGTTGAAGTAAGGGGAAGGGCAAAGATGGCGAAATTGATTCTCTCCATGGATGGGCTCGTGCTCAAGGAAATTCCGCTCGGCAAGGAGCGCATGACCATCGGGCGCAAGCCGCACAACGACATACAGATCGACAACCTGGCCATTTCCGGCGAGCACGCTGCCATTGTCACCATCCTCAACGATTCCTTTCTTGAGGACCTGGACAGCACCAATGGGACCATCGTCAATGGCCAGCCGATCAAGAAGCACTTCCTGCGGAACAACGATCTGATCGAACTGGGCAAATACCGCCTCAAGTACATCAACGACCCGGTCATCGTCGGCGGGGCGCCCGATTTCGAGAAGACCATGATCCTCCGGTCGGGGGCGGCCAAGCCCGCCGAGTCCGAGAAGCCCCACACCGACACCCATCCGGTGGCGGAGGCGCCGAAACCGGCACCCGCGCCCGCGCCCGCCGCTCCGGCACCTGCCGCTCCTGCTGCTCAAGTGGCTGCGATCCAGCTTCTCAATGGTGCCAATGCCGGCAAGGAGCTGGAATTGACCAAGACCCTGACAACCCTCGGCAAACCTGGCGTCCAGGTGGCGGTTATCGCCAAGCGCCCCCAGGGCTATTTCATCACCCATGTGGAGGGAGCCCAATTCCCCGTCCTCAACGGCGAGGTCCTGGACGCCCAGGCCCATCCCCTGGCGGACCACGACGTGATCGAGATCGCCGGGGTCAAGATGGAGTTCTTCTTCAAGGTTTGAGGAGTCGCGCCATGGCTAGTCCGGAGTCGGCTTGAAAAAACATCTTTCCCGCTTCATTCTGGGTATCGCCTGCGTGCTGGTGGTCA
>JBLNBI010000138.1:0-9707 GCA_050259815.1 Actinomycetota bacterium
GGGAAGAACGGCAGCCAGATGGCCGTGCTCCTGGTGCCCACCACCCAGCCGGAAACCATCGAGCAGTATTCCATCCGGGTGGCGGAAGCGTGGAAATTGGGCAGGAAGGGCGTGGACAACGGCGTCCTGGTCCTGGTGGCCAAGAACGACCGCAAGGTCCGCATCGAGGTGGGCTACGGCCTGGAAGGCGCCATCCCCGACGCCAGCGCCAAGCGGGTCATCGCCGAGGACATCACTCCCCGCTTCAAGGCCGGGGATTTCGCCGGCGGCCTCCAGGCCGGGATCAACCAACTGGCCGGACTGGTCGACGCCGAAACGGGCGCCGCCGAACAGTCTTCCTATTCCTGCGGCGCGCCGGACGACAGCCAGCCGAATCAGGACACCCCCGCCGCGGCGCCACCGGCGGACCCGACCTTCGGCGACCGGGTGGCGGAGTATCTGCGGGACATGCCGGTGTGGATCATCGTCGTACTGGTCATCGTGGGGACGCTCCTGCGTTGCGCCGTCGGCCCTTTTTTCGGGGGGCTGACCATGGGCGGCATGGTGGGGGCCGGCGCCTGGTTCGCCTGGGGGACGGTGGAGGCTGCCATCATCGGCGGGATCATCGCCTTCGTCTTCGTCCTGGTGGGGCTGGAGAACTGGATCTCCATGGCCTTCGAGGGCAGCTCCGGCAGCAGTGGCGGCAGCAGCAGTTTTTCCGGCGGAGGCGGCAGTTTTGGTGGCGGCGGCGCCTCGGGCAGTTGGTGACGGAATCGGAGATGACATGGGACGGATACTGAAACATCTGCTCTACCCGCACTGGCGCGTGGGCCAGGCCTTTCCCAAGGATGCCCTGGTGGCCATCGAGTCGGCGGTGGAAGCGTCCGAGCGCTTCCACGACGGCGAACTGCGCTTCGTGGTGGAAGGCGGCCTCGATCTTCCTCTGCTGCTCCACGGCGTCACCGCCCGGCAGCGGGCGGTGGAGCTTTTCTCCCGGCTGCGGGTGTGGGACACCGAGCACAACAGCGGCGTCCTCATCTACGTCCAGCTCGCCGACCGGCAGGTGGAAATCCTGGCCGACCGGGGCATTCACAGGAAGGTAGGGGACGAACCCTGGCAGCGCATCTGCTCCGCCATGGAGCAGGCCTTCGGCGCCGGCCGTTTCCAGGACGGCGCGCTGGAAGGCATCAGGGCCGTGGGGCAGGTGCTGGCCGAGCACTTCCCTGCCCGAAAAGACAATCCCGACGAGCTGGACAACAAGCCGGTGCTGCTTTAGAGCGAATCCGCCCTAGGCGAAAAGCCCCAGCCGCCCGGCAGGTTTCCAGCCTGGCAGGGCATCCTTCGCCGGCAGGCCGGCGGCGGCCAGCACTTCGGCCAGGACATCCCGGTAATCGGTGGTGACCGCCAGGTCCACGCCCTGGTCCAGCCGGGCGGTGGCGAGCCCCGGCCATTTGCCCAGGAGCCGCCCGCCCTGGACGCCATCCCCCGCCACCAGCCAGCAGGCGCCGTGGCCGTGGTCGGTGCCGCCGCTCTTGTTGGCCCGCAGGCGGCGGCCGAATTCGGTCATGGCGACCACCACCACCTTGCGGCCGGCAGCCGCCATGTCGTCGTGGAGGGCAGCCAGGCCCTGGGAAAGCTGGCGCACCTGGTTGGCGAAGCGGCCCGGTTGGCCTTCATGGGTGTCCCAACCGCCGTGGTCCACGCAGGCCACGGACAGGCCCACATCCATTTTGGCCAGGCGAGCCACCGAGGTCAGGGCGCGCGCCAGGTCCCCCGTGCCCTCGTAGCTGGCGCTGCCTTCAGGCTTGTAGGGCACCACCTTGCCGCTGCCGTCCTTGGGGAGGCGCCGATCCACCGCCTCCAGCATGTCCAGGGCCCGCAGGCCGGCGGCATGGACGGGGCCGGTTCCGGTCATCGACAGGCTGCGGAGCAGGTTGGCTGTCGGCGCCCCCCAGGGCAGGGTGCTGCCGGAGGAGAGATCGGGCGTCGCCAGGGCGGTGGGCAGGCCGCGCAGGGCAAAGGCGGGGGAGGCCGTGGCGCTCAGGGCCGGGATGCTGCCCCCGCCGGCCGCCAGCGCCCGGGCCAGCCAGCCCTCGGCGGTACGGGCCATCAGCTTCTCGTCGGCGATGCCCCGTTCCATCAGGTCCTGGGCCACGAAGTGGGAGCGGGTGCCGGCGGTGAGGCCGACGGCATGGACCACCGCCAGCCGCCTTCCGGCATAGAGTTCCGCCAGTGGGGCAGCCTCCGGGTGGAGGCGGAAGTCGAGGCCGGCATCCAGGGATTGCTCCAGGCGGTGGCCGGGGCGGTCGCCCCCGTCCTGAACCCGCATTTCCGGCGGTCGGGCGCCGATGTAGTCGGGGTCGTTCACCGGCGCCGCCAGATGCAGGCCATCGGCGCCGCCCCGCAGGAAGGCCACCACCAGCAGGGGCCGATTGCCCTCGCCATAGGCCAGGCCGGAAATGCCGCCGAAGGGCAGGAGGCAGCCCGCTGCGGAAGCGGCTTTCAGGAAGTCGCGCCGGTTGATGTCCATGGGCATTCCTCAGCGTACCTGGAAGTCGGGGGCCATGGCCGCCCAGGCGACCAGGCGCCGGGCGATGGCCGGGTTGTTGATGGACTGGCCGGGGCCGAAGCCAGCGGTATTCAGCAGAGCCGCCGCCACCGGGGGGGAGGCGGCGCCGTGCAGGCGGGCCAGCCAGTGGTCCACGAAGGCGCCAACGGTGGGTTTGGCCTCGAAGGCCGCCAGGGGATCGAAGGGGCCGGTGCCCCACCAGTTTTCCGCCAGGCCGGCCACCAGGGTCCAGCGCCGGCGGAGGGCGTTGGTGCCCAGCCAGTGGTCGGCGGCGTCGGGATGGCCGGTGGGCGTCGGCCAGCCGAAGAGGCGCTGGCCGGCGGCATCCATTTCGTGGATGAGGGGCTCCGCCGGCTGGAAGTCGATGCCCGTGGCCCGGACGAAGCTCGCCAGGAGTTCCAGGGGGCGTTTCACCTTCTGGCCCCGGCTGTCGGCAAATTCCCGGGAGAGGGCGATGTGCTCCACCGTGCGGGCGATCTGGTCCGGGCGGTCCCGGTGTTCGATCCACACCCGGGCGGCGGAGGCGACCAGGGATTCGGGGGGATTGTCCGAAACCAGTCGGATGCAGAGCTTCCGGGCCAGGTGGCGGGCGGTGGCCGGGTGGAAGGCCGCCAGGTCGAGGACCTTGCGGCCGTCGGCCAGGGGCGGCTGGTAGGGGTCGAACTCCGTGGCGAGGATGCGTTTCTGGTAATTGTCGTGCCACGATTCGACATAGGCGAAGCGGCCGCTGCGGGGCAGGTGCTGGCCGCCCCCCAGGCCGCTGCCGTCCTCCATGCCCCAGCCGGTGAAGGCCCGGGCGGCTTCGTAGACGTCCTGGTCGATATAGCCGGCGGGAGCGCCCTCCCGGGCCCCGGGCACGTCCCGCCAGCGGCTGTAGAGGCCGTTCAGGTAGGCGTCCCGCCCCAGGGTGTGGAGTTCGAACAATTCCCGGGCGTAGTTCTCATTGGGCGCCCCGGCCCGGGACGTGCGGTTGTTGAGATACCAGAGCATGGCCGGGCTCTGGGCCACAGCCTCCAGCATCTGGCGGAAATTGCCCAGGCAGTGCCGGCGGATGGCCTCCCGGTCGTACACCGGCAGGGCGGTGCCCACGGCCTGGTCCCAGGCGTTGACGCTGAAATGGTTGTGCCAGAAGTCGCATAGCACTTCACGCAATTGCCAGCGGCTGTAGACGGCCCGGACCAGGGTTGCCATGGCGACCTCCTGGCGGGGGCGCTGCTTTTCCGGGTTGGCGACAGGCTTGGCCGGATCGTGGAGGGCGGCCAGTTTCTCGATGGGGGCCTCCAGCCACTGGAGGGGGCGGGCCTCGTCGGTGGCCGGCCAGTCCTTGCCCTCCGGGTACTTGATGCGCAGCCTGATTCCGGCCAGCCGTTGCCGGCAGGCGGGATCGTCCCCGTCCTCGGGGGCGAGCTGTTCCCGCAGCCAGCCCTTGAGGCCGGTCCGGGACAGGGCGGCGCGGCCGGCCTCGTCGGACCCGAAGGCCAGCCGGGAAAGGATGAAATGTTCCGTGCTGCCGCTACCCAAGGCGATCTCCTCCGCTCCATCCTGCTTGGAGCCGCCATCATAAACGGCCGTGGAAGATTGTTGGCACGCTTATCGCTATCCATATGCTATGGACAAGTGGCCAATCTCGGGAAATACTGCTGAAACGCAAAGATCACAAGATATCCGCGTTGTTCCCACACCATCAACCTATACCGACAAGAAAGGCTTTCCATGGCAAGCGTTTCCAAAGTTGTGCAGTGGTCCGACAGCTATTCCCTTGGCCTTCCGGAAATCGACGACCAGCACAAGACCCTGATCGACCTCATGAACGATCTTTGGGCGGCCATCGCCGCCAATGCACCAATTGAGGACAACCAGAAGATCCTGCTGCGCCTGGAGCAGTACACCGTGGCCCACTTCGGCGCCGAGGAGACCATGATGCGCACCATGGGCTATCCGGATTTCGAGGCCCACCGCGCGGCCCACCAGGGCTTCATCAAGCGCCTGCAGTCCGAGGGCGAGCGCCTGGGTAAGGGGGAGAAGCTGAACCTGGACATCCTCCATTTCCTGCGGGACTGGCTGGTGAACCACATCCTGGTGAACGACAAGGCCTACGCCACCTATCTGGCCGCCGCCAATAAGCCTTCCGGCTTCCTGGGGCGCTTCTTCTCCCGCTTCATGCAAGCCTGACAGAGGTGCAATGAGTCGTACGGTAAGCCAGGCGTTTCCTGGGCTTGGGGAGGCTCTGGACGCCCTGGATCAGGGCCTCCTGTGGCTGGATGAGAACCTCCATGTCCAGGGCCATAACGAGCCCTACCGGCTGCTGCTGGACATCGAGGGGGAGCGGCATTTCGTCGGCCGGCATTATCGGGACCTGCTCCAGTATCTCCTGGAGCGGGGGGAGTTCTTCGAGAGCAATCCCGAGCGTTACCTGCTGGAGCGCATCTCCTCTCTGCGTCAGGGCAAGCCCCTGCGCCACGAGCGGGTGCGCCCCAACGGCATCGCCCTGTCGGTTTCCGCCGTGCCCCTGCCTTCCGGCGGCTACGTCTTCACCTACCTGGATGTCACCAAGGAGCGGCGGGCCCGGGAATCCCTGCGGCGCAACGCCAAGGCCACGGTGGTGGCCATGGCCAACTTCGCCGAGCACCGGGACACGGACACCGGCATCCACGTGCTGCGGGTTGCCCGCCTGGTGGGCCAGACTGCCCGCAAGCTATTGAAGCAGCGGAAATTCGCCTCCATTGTGGACGAGGAGTTCGTCGAGCAGATCGCCACGGCGAGCATCCTCCACGATGTGGGCAAGATTTCCACGCCGGACCGCATCCTCCTCAAGGCCGGGCCCCTGACCACCGAGGAGCGGGAAGCCATCAAGCAGCACGCCGCCGTCGGCGCCCAACTCCTGAAACAGGCCAAGCTCACCATGGGGGACAGCCTCTACCTGGACATGGGGGCCGAGATCGCCCTGACCCACCACGAGTGGTTCGACGGCCGGGGCTATCCCAACGGCCTGGCCGGGGACGACATTCCCCTGGCGGGCCGCATCTGCGCCGTTGCGGACGTGTTCGACGCCCTCACTTCCCGCCGCCCCTACAAGGCTCCCTGGGACGATGCCGCGGCGGTCGCCCTGATCCGGGAGCAGTCCGGCAGCCAGTTCGACCCGGACGTGGCCGCGGCCTTCCTGGAGGTGATCGGGGAGCGGGAGGCGGTCTACCTGGTGCGCTGGTCCGAGGCCATGAGCGTCGGCAACACCCATATCGACGAGCAGCATCGCATCCTGCTGGATACCATCAACCAGCTGGCCAGCGCCGAAAGCCTCCACAACCACCACGCCGTCTCCATGATCATCGACGAGCTGGTGAGCTATGCCGCCTTCCACTTCGACTTCGAGGAGAAGCTGATGGCGGCCTGCGGTTACCCGGACCTGGAGGCCCATCGCAGCATTCACCAGGGCTTCGTGAACTGGGTAATCGATTTCCGGGACGAATTCATCACCTACGGCAAGCGCGCCCTGGGGGAGCCGGTCCTGGAATTCCTGCGGGACTGGTTGCGGGACCACATCCTGGGGGAGGACCAGCAATACCGGTCCTACCTCCAGCTCAAGGAACCCGGGAGCCGCGGCCCCTGAGGGCCGCGCCCGTCGCCGGGTTTGCCGGAGCTCAGGCCGGCCCGGGGCCTGCCTTCCAGCCGCCTCCCAGGGCCTTGAACAGTCCCACCGCCGAGTTGAGGCGGGCCTGGCGCACGGCGATGGCCGCCAGTTGGGCGTCGTAGAGGGTGCGCTGGGCGTCCAGCACCTCCAGGTAGCCCACGTAGCCCGCCTGGTAGCGGACCTGGGACAGCTCCAGGGCCTTGCGGGCCCGGTCCACCCGGGTGGTCTGGGCGGTTTCCGCCTCGCCGTTCTCCCGCAGGTTGACCAGGGCGTCGCGGACTTCCTTGTAGGCAGTCTGCAGGGTGTTCTGCCAGGCCACCAGGGATTGCTGATTCAGGGCCTTGGCCTGGTCCACCCGGGCCGTGGTGCGGCCGAAGTCCAGGATGGGCATGAGCAGGTTCAGCCCCAGGGCCCAGGTGCCGGCGCCGGCGCTGAACAGGTCGGACAGGGTCTTGCTCTCGCTGCCGACGCTGCCGGTCAGGGTGAAGCGGGGGAAGTAGCCGGCCCGGGCAATGCCGATCTGGGCGTTGGCGGCGATGAGTTGGGCCTCCGCCTGGCGCACGTCCGGACGGCCGTCGATGAGGTCGGAGGGCAGGCCGGCCGGGGGCAGGGGGGGCAGGGGCAGGTGGGCCAGGTCGCCGGGGGCGATCCTGAGGCCGGGGTTGCCGGTGACCAGGGCGATCTGATGCTCGGCCAGGGCGCGCTGGCGGCGCAGGTCGGCCTGCTGGGCCTGGGCCTGGGCCAGGGAGCCTTCGGACTGGAACAGGTCGATGGGGGAGGCGAAGCCCGCATCCACCCGCATCTTCACCAGCTTCAGGCTCTGCTCCCGGGTTTTCACGGTTTCGTCGGTGACCGTCAGCTGGGCGTCCAGGGCGCGCAGGGTCAGGTAGTTGCCGGCCACCAGGCCGGCGACCGAAAGGCGGATGGCATCCTGGCCGTACTCGCTGGCCAGAAGCGAGGCGCGGCTCGCCTCCGTGGTGCGGCGCACCCGGCCCCAGACGTCCATCTCGTAGGAGGTGCTGAGGGCGGCGCTGTTGGCGTGGCGGATGGTGGGCTGGCCGGCGAAGAAGGTGGAGGTCTTGGTGCTGGCCTTGGAACTGCTGGTGGCGACTCCGCCGTCGATTTCCGGGAAGAGGGCGGCACCCGCCTCCCGGGCGGCCGCCTCGGCCTGTTCCACCCGGGCCACGGCCTGGCGCACGTCGGCGTTGTTGGCCAGGGCCTGGGTTACCAGATCGTCGAGGACGGGGTCCTTGAAGAGCGCCCACCAGCGGGGATCCACCGCCTCCGACTTCTCGGCGGGCTGGGCCGGCGTGGCCTCCCCGAAGCTGGCGGGCAGGAGCGCGTCGGGGCGCAGGAAGTCGGGGCCGATGGCGCAGCCGGCGAGGGCCAGGGCCAGGGCAACGGGAGTGAGGCGAGAAAGCATCGGGGACATCATTCCTTTTCCTCCATGTCTTCGTCGACACGGGTTGGGTCGATCTGCTTGCCCCGCTCCAGCCACTTGAAGAAGAGGGGCACGAACAGGGTGGCGATGAAGGTGGCGGCCAGCATGCCGCCGAAGACGCCGGTGCCCATGGACTGGCGGGCGGCAGCGCCGGCGCCGGTGGCCTTGACCAGGGGGAAGACCCCGAGGACGAAGGCCAGGGACGTCATGATGATGGGCCGCAGGCGTAGCCGCGCGGCTTCGATGGCGGCGTCGACGGCGCTCTTCCCCTCCGCGTACTTCTGGGCGGCGAATTCCACGATCAGGATGGCGTTTTTCGACGCCAGGCCGATCAGCACCACCAGGCCGATCTGGAAGTAGATGTCGTTGGGCATGCCCCGCACCCAGATGGCGGTGAGCGCCCCCATCAGGGCGAAGGGAACGGCCATGACCACGGCGATGGGCAGGGACCACTTCTCGTACTGGGCAGCCAGGATCAGGAACACCATGACGATGGCGAAGCCGAAGGCCTGGAGGGACGAGCCGGAGGTCCGCTTTTCCTGGAAGGCCTGGCCGGTCCAGGAGATGGAGAAGCCGTTAGGCAGGGTGGCCGAGGCCACTTCCTCGACGATGCGGATGGCGTCGCCGGAGCTGATGCCGGGCTTGCTGTCGCCCATGACCTTGGCGGAGATGAAGCCGTTGAAGCGCTCCACCTGCTCCGGGCCTACCACGTTGCGGACGGTGGCCACGGCGGACAGGGGGATCATGGCATTGCTGGCAACGCTCTTCACGTACACCTTGCCGATGTCGTCCGGCTTCATGCGGTAGGGGGCCTCCGCCTGGAGCTGGACCCGGTACACCCGGCCCGACTTGTTGAAGTCATTGACGTACAGGGCGCCCATGGTGCTCTGCAGGGTCGAGTAGATGTCGGCGACGGGGATGCCCAGGGCCAGGGCCTTCTGCTCGTCCACCTCGACGAAGAGCTGGGGCACGGTGGGCCGGAAGAAGGTCGAAATCCGGGTGAATTCCGGCCGCTTCTGCAATTCGGCCATGAAGGCTTGCGTCACCTCGTTCAGGTGCTTGGCGTCGCCATCCACCCGGTTCTGGACATAGACCTCGAAGCCGCCGGCGGTGCCCAGGCCCATGATGGGGGGTGGGTTGAACACCAGGCCCATGCCGTCCGCCTGCATCATGCCGGCGCCCATGAACTTGCCGGCGAGGTCCTGGGCCTTGCCCTGGCGCTCGCTCCAGTCCTTGAGCGGGATGAACATGGTGCCGGCGTTGGGCTTGCTGCCGCCGCCGATCAGGTCGAAGCCGGAGACGATGAAGGTGTGGGCCACCGCCTCGTCCTTGGCGATCATCTGGCGCATGCCTTCGCCGGTCTTCTCGGTGCGCTTCAGGGTGGCACCGTCCGGCAGCATCAGGGCGGAGATCAGGTAGCCCTGGTCCTCGGGGGGCACGAAGCTGCCCGGGATGATGCGGAACAGGAAGGCCACCAGGGCGATCACGCCGGCGAACACCAGGGTGCCGATGATGCCGTGGCGGATGGTGAGGCCGACGGTGCGGGTGTAGGTCGCCGTGAGGCGCTCGAAGGCCCGGTTGAAGGGGGCGAAATACTTGTTTTCGGTGTGCTGGGCCTTCAGGAGCAGGGCGCACAGGGCCGGGGTCAGGGTCAGTGCCACCACGCCGGAGAGCACCACGGCCACGGCCACGGTGACGGCGAACTGCTTGTAGAGCTGGCCGGCGATGCCGCCCAGGAAGGCGACCGGAATGAACACCGCGCACAGCACCAGGACGATGGCCACCAGGGCGCTGGTCACCTGCTTCATGGCCTTGATGGCGGCCTGCTTGGGCGGCAGCTTTTCCTCGGCCATCAGGCGCTCCACGTTCTCCAGCACCACGATGGCGTCGTCCACCACGATGCCGATAGCCAGCACCATGGCGAACAGGGTCAAGGTGTTGATGGAGAAACCGAAGAGCCAGAGCCCCGCGAAGCTGCCGATCAGGGAGATGGGCACCGCCACCATGGGGATGAGGGTGGCCCGCCAGCTCTGCAGGAAGATGAAGACCACCGCCAGCACCAGGATCATGGCTTCGATCAGGGTGTGCTT
>JBLNBI010000139.1:0-5493 GCA_050259815.1 Actinomycetota bacterium
TGGAGAGGAGCTCCGAGTTCTCGATGGAGGTGGTGCCCACCAGCACCGGCTGGCCGCGCTTATGGCAGTCCCGGATGTCGGCGATGATGGCAGCGTGCTTCTCGTCGGCCGTCTTGTACACCAGGTCGTTCATGTCCTTGCGGATCATGGGCCGGTGGGTCGGGATGACGACGGTTTCGAGGCCGTAGATCTGGTGGAATTCGTAGGCTTCCGTATCGGCGGTGCCGGTCATGCCGGCCAGCTTGCCGTACATGCGGAAGTAGTTCTGGAAGGTGATGGAGGCCAGCGTCTGGTTTTCGGCCTGGATCTGGACACCTTCCTTGGCTTCCACGGCCTGGTGCAGGCCATCGGACCAGCGGCGGCCCGGCATGAGGCGGCCGGTAAATTCGTCGACGATGATGATCTCGCCGTTCTGGACCACGTAGTGCTGGTCCTTGTGGAACAGGGTCATCGCCCGCAGGGCGGCGTTCAGGTGGTGCATGAGGGTGATGTTGGCCGCCTCGTAGAGGCTGCGGCCCTCCTGCAGCAGGCCGGACTCCAGGAGGAGCTGTTCGGCGCGCTCGTAGCCGGTTTCCGACAGGTGCACCTGGTGGCCCTTCTCGTCCACCCAGTAGTCGCCCTCACCCTCTTCCGTCTCGGCCCGGGTCAGCTGGGGCACGACGGCCTTCATGCGCTGGTAGAGCTCGGTATGGTCTTCCGCCTGGCCGGAAATGATGAGGGGGGTACGGGCCTCGTCGATGAGGATGGAGTCCACCTCGTCCACGATGGCGAAATTGAGGCCCCGCTGAACCCGCTCGTTGGCCGCGTAGACCATGTTGTCCCGCAGGTAGTCGAAGCCGAATTCGTTGTTGGTGCCGTAGGTGATGTCGGCGGCGTAGGCCACCTGCTTGGACTCGTGGTCCATCTGGGACAGGTTAACCCCGACGGAGAGGCCCAGGAAGCGGTGCAGGCGCCCCATCCACTCGGCATCCCGGCTGGCCAGGTAGTCGTTCACCGTAATGACGTGGACGCCCTTGCCGGAAATGGCGTTCAGGTAGGAAGGCAGGGTGGCCATCAGCGTCTTGCCTTCGCCGGTGCGCATTTCGGCGATCTTGCCGTAATGGAGCACCATGCCGCCGATCATCTGGACGTCGAAGTGGCGCATGCCGAGGACCCGCTTGCCGGCTTCGCGGACCACCGCGAAAGCTTCGGGAAGGAGGTCGTCCAGGGACTCGCCCTTGGCGTGGCGGTCGCGGAACTCGTCCGTCTTGGCCCGCAACGCCTCGTCGGACAAGGCGGAGATGGAGGGTTCCAGGCTGTTGATGCGGCGAACGGTCTGGGTGTACTGCTTGATCAGCCGGTCATTGCGGCTGCCGAATACTTTTTTGAGAAGGCCAGAAATCATCGCGGGGGCAATTAAATGCGCAGTTGGCGGCAAAGCGCCGATTCTAGCACGCCCTTCCGCCCCGCCACCGTCCCGCCTTATGCGCTTTTGATGCCGGCGGGATCAGCGTTTCTTCAGGGAGGCGAACTCTTCGTTCCGTTTCAGGAACTGGGCGGGATTCTGGGCAACGCCCAGCATGCGCACTTCGAAATGGAGGTGAGAGCCGGTGGACCGCCCGGTATTGCCGACGTTCCCGATCTGCTCGCCCCGCCGGAGGATCTGGCCGGCCTGGACCAGGGACTTGGACAGATGGGCGTAGCGGGAGGTGAGCCCCTCGCCGTGATCGACGTCGATCATGTTGCCGTATTCCGGATGGTAATCGGCGCTGATCACCACGCCGGCAGCGGCAGCATAGACCGGCGTACCCACCTCGGCATTGAAATCGATGCCCTCGTGGATGGCCTTGCTGCCGGAGAAGGGATCGGAACGGTAACCAAAGACGGAACCGATGAAGGCATCCTTCACGGGCAAGGTGGTGGGCAGCAGGCGCTCCCGCACCCGCTTTTCCAGGAGACGGGTCTCAAGGGCGGCCAGTTGGCCGGCCTTGTCGTCCACCACCCGGCTCAGGCGATCGATTTCCTTCTGGAGTTCTTCCGCCGACATGGGGGCCGCCACGAAGGGGCCGCCCTGGCCACCGCTACGGCCGGACTCCTTGGCACCTTCCTTCTTCAGCCCTGCGACGGAGGACAAACGCTCGCCGAGGGAGTCCAACTGGACGACCTGAGCCTGCAGCTCGCCCAGGCGGGTGGCCATGAGTTGGAGATTGCTGCGGACGAACTCCTGGGATTGCTGGTTCTCCCGCTGCTGCAGGGAGAGCATCAAGTCCTGCACCACGGGCAGGCGCAGATGCACCGAGAGCCACGAGAAGGCGGCCGAGGTGGTAAACACCAGGCCGAAGAGAACGCACACCGCCAGAACCACGTGGCGGGGCATAATAGTAATCGTCTTTGCCGCCTTGAGGCGGCCTGAAACCAGAATGATCTGCACGGAGCCCCTCCTATGCATGCTTCCATTGCGACTTTTCTTGACGACTCCGACAGCACCGCCCGGGTCATGGCCCATGGCCGCCTGTTGCTGAAGCTGTCTCGTCGTTTCGAGGCCGTCGCACCGGCGGGGCTTGCCCGCTCGGCCCGGGTGGCCAATTTCAAGTCGGGGAAAATCGTTATCCACGCCGACAACGGCGCGGTCGCCACCAAGATCCGGCAGATGAGCCAGCGTCTTTGCGACGAATTATCTAAAGGCGGGCCGGAGTGTAACGTCATGGAAGTGAAAGTGCAACCCCGGCAATTTCCTTCTCAATCAATCAGTTCCACTCCAAAACCCCTCTCAGGGAAGGCATGCAGAACGCTTGAGAACACCGCAGCCAAGCTCCCCAGGGGCAATTTGCGCAGCGCCCTGGAGCAGCTTCTGGAGCGCGCCGCTAGACAGGAATGACGGCCACCCGCTCCAGGATCATCAGTCCGAAGACCACCAGGGCGAAGACGATTCCGTAGCGGAAAAGCCGCCAGGAGACGGCCAGATAGCGCCTGTCGCCGGTGACGGCGGAGAGGAGCACCCCGGCGCCGATGGCGATCACCAGGATCACCGCCAGCAGCCGCAGGACGTACATGGCTAAGGGGTCAGGCGGCCTGGGTGAGCCAGCGGGCGACGCCCGAAGGCGCCTCTTCGGCGACCTCGAAGGTCACCAGTTCCCAAGCGTCCCGCCGGGCCAGGAGTTCCCGGGCCAGCATGTTGTTGAGGGCGTGGCCGGACTTGTGGGCGGTAAAGGCGGCCAGGATCGGATGGCCCAGCAGATACAGGTCGCCGATGGCGTCCAGGATCTTGTGCTTCACGAATTCGTCGGCATAGCGCAGGCCGTCGCTGTTCAGCACCCGGTACTCGTCCAGGACGATGGCGTTCTCCAGGCCGCCGCCCAAGGCCAGGCCGTTCTCCCGCAGGTATTCCACCTCCTGCATGAAGCCGAAGGTGCGGGCCCGGGCGATTTCCCGGACGTAGGAGTTCTCGGCGAAGTCGATTTCCGATTTCTGGGCGGACTTGGAGATGGCCGGGTGGTTGAAGATGATGGAGAAGGACAGCTTGTAGCCGTCGTAGGGGTCGAAGCGGGCCACCTTGTCGCCGTCGACGACTTCGATGGGGCTCTTCACCCGGATGAATTTCTTGGGGGCGTTCTGCTCCTCGATCCCGGCGGATTGGATGAGGAAGATGAACGGTGCCGCCGAGCCGTCCAGGATGGGCACTTCCGGCGCATCCAGGTCAACCCAGGCGTTGTCGATGCCCAGGCCGGCGAAGGCGGACATCAGGTGTTCGATGGTCCCGACTTTCACTCCGTCCTTTTCCAGGCAGGAGCACATGCGGGTGTCGCCCACAAGCAGGGCGGAAGCAGGCAGATCGACGGGCTCGGGCAGGTCGACCCGGCGGAAGACGATACCGGTATCCGGCGCGGCCGGACGCAGTGTCATGGTGACCTTGACGCCACCGTGGAGACCAACGCCGGAAGCGCGAATGAGAGACTTGAGAGTGCGCTGCCTGAGCATGCCGTTACAGTGAAAAAGGGTGGGGAAAGGCGCATTCTAACATAGTGCGCCCTCCCCAAATTTTCAGAGAAAGGTTTTCTTACAATTACTTAGTCAGCTTGCTTGCGCAAAAATGCCGGAATGTCGTACCGGTCCACACCGCTATTTGCCAGGGCTTCGACAGTAACGTTGCGCTTCCGGACCACGGCGGGCACGTCGGCGATCTGGTTGTAGTCGATGGCCGGGCCGCTGTTGGCGACGGCGTCGTAGGTGCCGGTGGCCTGGGCCTGGACGACCGGAGTGTTGATCACTTCGAAGCTCTGGCGGCGGGCGGCAGCCTGGCCGAGGCCGGTGGCCACCACGGTGACGCGCAGGGATTCACCCATGTTTTCTTCGTACACGGCGCCGAAGATGATGTGGGCGTCCTCGGCGGCGAATTCCTTGACGGTATTCATCACCTCGTTGACTTCCTTCATCTTCAGGGAGCCCTTGGCGGCGGTGATGTTCACCAGGACGCCACGGGCGCCTGACAGGTTCACGCCTTCCAGCAGCGGGGAGGCCACGGCCTGTTCGGCGGCGATGCGGGCGCGATCAACGCCGTAGGCTTCGGCGGAGCCCATCATGGCGCGGCCCATTTCGCCCATGACGGTGCGGACGTCTTCGAAGTCCACGTTCACCAGTCCGGGGTAGGTGATGATTTCAGCGATGCCGCCGACGGCGTTCTTCAGCACGTCGTCAGCCGCACGGAAGCACTCGTCCACACCGGCGTCCTCGCCCATGACATCCATCAGCTTGTCGTTGAGGATGACGATGAGGGAATCCACGTGCTTGGAGAATTCGGCGATGCCGGCCTCGGCGGACTTCATCCGCTTGCCGCCCTCGAAGGAGAAGGGCTTGGTCACGACGCCGACGGTCAGGATGCCCATTTCCCGGGCGACCTCGGCCACCACGGGGGCAGCGCCGGTGCCGGTGCCGCCGCCCATGCCGGCGGTGATGAAGGCCATGTGGGCGCCGGCCAGGGCGGCACGGACTTCCTCGCGATGGGCCTCGGCAGCGGCCTTCCCGGCTTCGGGCTTGGCGCCGGCGCCGAGGCCGGTCTGGCCCAGGGTCAGCTTGGTGTCCGCGGTGCTGCGGGACAGGGCCTGGGCATCGGTATTCGCGGCGATGAATTCAACGCCTTGCACACCCTCGTGAATCATGTGGTCCACCGCGTTGCCGCCAGCGCCGCCGACGCCGATCACCTTGATGATGGTACCGTTTTCTTCTTTCTCGATGATTTCAAACATTGGATACCTCCTCTGAAAAAGTCTTCAAATTCCGAAATTGATTAAAAATTCTTGGCAAACCAGGTTTTCATGCTTTCCAGGACATCCCTCATGCCCTGTTTTTCCTTGATCTTCTGACCGCGCTTCCGCTGCGCCTGGGCTTCCAGCAGGAGTCCGTAGGCGGTGGAGAAGCGGGGACTCTGGACCACGTCGGCCAGGCTGCCGGTGTACTTGGGCAGCCCCAGGCGCACCGGCATGTGGAAAATTTCCTCGCCCAGCTCGATCATGCCGG
>JBLNBI010000140.1:0-4124 GCA_050259815.1 Actinomycetota bacterium
AGACCCCCGACTGCCCCCCACCCTGCCCCCCACCGCCATCGTCCGGCACCAGGACCAGTACCTCATCGGCCAGGACGACCCCAAGAACGTCATGGCCGTCGCCCTCTATGCCCATTACCGCAAGATGGCCGCGGCCGGCACCGTGGAGGTCGCCAAGAGCAACGTGCTCCTCATCGGCCCCACCGGCACCGGCAAGACCCTCCTGTGCGAGACCCTGTCCCGGGGCCTGGGGGTGCCCTTCGTCACCGGCAACGCCACGTCCCTGGCCCAGACCAAGTACGTCAACGAGGAAATCGAGACCATCCTGCAGCGCCTGGTGGACAAGGCCGACGGCGACATCGGCCGGGCCCAGGCAGGCATCGTCTTCATCGACGAGATCGACAAGCTGCGCGCCCCGGAGGGTCAGGACCGGGCCACCTCGGGAGAGAGCGTCCAGCACGCCCTGCTGAAGATCATGGAAGGCGCCCCGGTCAAGCTGCCGGACGGCCGCCATCTCGATACCACCAATATCCTTTTCATCTGCGGCGGCGCCTTCGTCGGCCTGGAGAAGATCGTTGAGAAGACCCACTCCTTCGGGTTCATCTCCACCTCCTCCGGCGACGATGCCCAGATCCTGGAGCGGCTCAACACCCGCATCAAACCCACGGACCTGTTCGAATTCGGTCTGATTCCGGAATTCACCGGCCGCCTGCCCGTCATCGCCCGCTTCCAGGCGCTCTCCAAGCCCATGCTGGCGCGGATCATGACGGAGCCGAAGAATTCCATCCTCAACCAGTTCATGGAAATCCTGCGGGGCGAGGGAGTGGAACTGGTGGTGGAACCCCGGGTCTGCGAGCAGATCGCCGAGATCGCCTACGAGTACAAGACGGGAGCCCGCAGCCTGCGGGGCATCTTCGAGGAGATGATCACCCCCATCCTCTACCTGGTGCCGGACCATCCGGAGGTGAAGAAGGTGGTCATTTCATCCCTCTTCGAAAAGCCCCGCTTCCTGGGGGCCTGAGCCTCCTCCCGGTTACTCGACCGGACGTTCTCCGGTCCGGACGCTCCCGGTTTCCAGCCACGCCAGCATCGTCTCGAAAGCGGCTTCCGGCACCACTGGCTTGGCGATATGGTCGTTCATGCCGGCGTCAAGGCAGGCCCGGCGGTCGTCGTCGAAGGCGTTCGCGGTCATGGCCAGAATGGGGATGTCGGCGTTGAGGGACTCGGCGCGGATGGCCCGGGTGGCATCCAGGCCGTTCAGGTTCGGCATCTGCATGTCCATCAGGATCAGGGCATAACGGTTGCGGCGGGCGAGTTCCACCGCCCGGACGCCGTCCTCGGCCACATCCACCTGCAACCCCACGTCCTCCAGCAGGCCCTGGGAAACCTCCTGGTTGATCGGCTCGTCCTCGGCCAGCAGGACGCGCTTTCCGGCATGGGCGGCCCGAAGCAGTTCCTCCGCCGAGCGCCCAGCCCCCGCCTCCGCCCGCGGCCGGATATCCGGGGATTTGGCGAGGCGGACGGTAAACCAGAAGGCGCTGCCCAGGCCCGGCGTGCTTTCCACCCCGATGTCGCCCCCCATCATCTGCACCAGGCGCTTGCTGATGGCCAGCCCCAGGCCCGTACCGCCGTATTTCCGGGTGAGAGAGCCATCCGCCTGCTCGAAGGCGGTGAAGAGCCGCCCCCGATCCTCCGGGGAAATGCCGATGCCGGTGTCCCTGACCTCCCAGCGCAGACAGACGTCGGCCGGGTTGTCCTCCACTAGTTCCGCCAGGACATCGATGCGGCCCGCCTCGGTAAATTTGAGAGCATTGCCGACCAGATTGAGGAGAATCTGGCCCAGGCGCAGGGGATCTCCCTTCAGCACCAGGGCATCCAGCCGGGCAGGCAGGCCGAAGTGCAGCACCAGTCCTTTTTCCTCGGCCTTCTGCCCGATCAGGCTCTGGAGGTTTTCCAGTATCTCGCCGACCTTGAAATTGACCTGTTCCAGGGTCATGCGCTCCGCCTCGATCTTGGAGATGTCGAGGATGTCGTTGAGCAAGAACAGGAGACGCTGGGCGGATTGGTCGATCTTCTGCAAATGGTCGCGCAGCTTGGGGTCGTCGGCTTTGCGCAGGGCGAGCACGGTCATGCCCAGGATGCCGTTCATGGGCGTGCGCAGCTCGTGGCTCATGTTGGCGAGGAAGGTGCTTTTGGCACGGCTGGCGGCCTCGGCCGCTTCCTTGGCCTTGCCCAATTCCGCCGTCCGTTGTTCAAGGAGCGCAGCCGCGCTCCCCATGGCGGCCCCCACCTCGGCCACCTCCCGCAACTCGAAGGGCGGCATGACGATGTGCCCGCCCTGGCCGATGGTCGAAGCCGGTCCGATCAGGGCCCGGATGGAACGGGTGATGCGGTTGGCCAGTATCCAGGCGACGAAGGTTCCGGCGGTGACGAGCAGCGCGACGAAGCCCACCAGGACCAGGAATCGCCGGCGCAGGGGCGCTTCGAAAATCTCCACCGGCATGCCGATGCCGACGCTCCAGTTGGTGGCGGCGGAACGGCTGAAGACTACCATCGCCGGCGTCCCTTCCAAGGTCTTGGTTTCCACCACCCCCTCCCGGCGCTCGGCGATTCCCTTCACCACGGCGGGAACGGCTTTCTTGCCGACGAACTGTTCCGGCGAGTGGGTGCGGGCCGCCACCACGCCCTGGGAGTCGAAAACCGCCACCACCCAGTCGGGGGGCAGGCCGACGGAGCGTATCAAATCCTCGAAACGGGCCGGCAGGACGGACATGCTGAGGTCGTACACCACTTCGCCCTTGACGATCACCGGCACGTCGATGGTCATGACCGCCTTTTTCAGCACGGCGCCGATGAAGATATCCGAGATGACCGGTTCCCCCGTTTCGAACACGTGGCGCAGGATGTCGGGATTGCCGTGGCGGGGCAGCGGGGCTGACAGGGGCCGCAGGGTATTGAGCACCTGCTGCCCGTTGCGGTCGGTGAGAACCACGTTGTTGCCGCTGCCGGTAAGCTGGATGACGTCGATGGCCTGCTGGTAGAAGGCGGCCAGATTGCCGGAGGCCAGGTGGGGAGAACGGGAAAGGGCCTGGGCGGTGGCCTTGGCCTTGATCAGCTCCGCATCGACCGATTGGGTAAGGGCGCGGGCAGTCTGGATCGTGCTGCGCTCCATCTGGGCGCGCTCGGCCTGGTAGGCGACGTAGAAGACAACCACTGCGCCCGCGATGCCGGGCAGCACGGCCCACAGGATGAGATGGAGAAGCATGGAACGAACAGAGCGCCGCGGCTGCGCAACCATGTGCGCCAATGGCATTGCGCCGGCTTTCCCCTGCATTTCCACCTTCACGCCCCCTGACGGTATCACCAAACGCCTATTTCGAAAGGCGTAATATGCATAACAATACCAGCCGGATAGCGTATTTGATATTAATTGCTGTCTTCGGAACAAAAGATCGTCGGCCTGGAAACGCAAAAGGCGGCCCGCAGCCGCCCCTCCTTAAGAAGCAGGTAAATCAGGCCGGCACGCCCAATACCACGTGGCTGGCCTTGATGAGGGCGGTGGCGGGGACGCCTTCCTTGAGGCCCAGCTCCATCACCGCCTCGTTGGTGATGACGGCATGGACCACCGTGCCGCCGGGCAGCTCGATGCCCACCTCGGTATTCACGGCCCCCTTGTGCAGGCCCTTCACCTTGCCGACCAGTTGATTGCGGGCGGAGAAGCGCACATTGCCCTCCCCGGCCAGCACCATCACCCAGGGCGCCTTGACGAAGGCGACAACCTCCTTGCCCACCGCCAGCCCCAGGGACTGGACGCTGCCTTCAGTGACGACGGCCACCAGCTTGTCCCCGCCCGGGGTGGTCAGCTCGACCTCGGCATTCACGGCGCCGTCCACCAGGCCGGTGATCCTACCGCTGAAAACATTGCGTGCACTGACTTTCATGTTGTTCTCCTGACGGTGGTTGCTGTTCTGGCCCGGTTTTCGCTATATCACGAATGAAATAGCGGTATTTGTCGGGTTGCCGACACTGTAGGCCAAACCGTCTTACGGAAACAACCATAGCGGCCGAGGCAAAAATCGCGATTTCATCAGAATGAAGAAGCGTTATAGTCTTCGTTGTATACCTGACAATATTGCGACAATCAT